>QCSL01000012.1 GCA_003209165.1 Synechococcus sp. AG-670-B23
TTGACGTTTTCTCTGAGTATTTTTGCGGAGCGTGGCGCGGCAGTTTTGCCTTATGTGTGTCTTGTTGCCTGTTTACCTTTAAATATAACTTAGACTTTTCACTATCTATTAGTTTACCTTATCATCTAATGCTTAATCAACCTACCAACTTCACCAGGCTCAGAGGGCAGAGAGGGTTCATCTACAACCTAGAAACCACACCAGTAACCGTTACCCATAACTGATATGACCAGCTCATCGCATCCCCTCTACAAAACCTGGCACTTGGCACAACAAGGAACATATATATGTCAATAGTAGCTAGAAACAAAAAATCATATTTATAATATTCTTAAAGGCATTTAGAACCTAGTTTTTAGAGACAACGATAACTAAACGGTTAAAGAAAAGATGAATCATGAAATGCTAGAAAATTGTCAAGAAACATGCATCTGATGGCTAGCCAAATGAGTTTTGAATATGTATAAATATCTTCATCTTGATTATATTCAGGCGGTGATTTCTTAATATAATTTTGGACATAGGGACTAGAAATCATTCCAATCAGAATTATTTACAGGTATATTTAAACGTGGTTGTCTGTTCAAAGTTATGGCAAAATTAAATGTAGTTCCGATAGATGATCACTTCGGCATCAATACAGTATCAATCACGTGGATTGTGCCATTCGTAGCTTCAATATCTGACTTTATAACTGTGGAGTGGTCAATAAAAACCTTTCCATCTTTTGTTTTGATTGTAATTGACTTACCATTAAGTGTTTCAGCACTAGACAACTTGACGACATCTGCAGCTGTTACATTTCCAGCAACTACGTGATACGTAAGGATATCAGTCAATTTCTGTTTGCTTGAAGGCTTTAACAACGATGCAACTGTCCCAACAGGAAGCTTTGCGAAGGCCTCATCTGTTGGCGCAAAAACGGTGAAAGGACCTTCGCCCTTAAGTGCTTCTACTAATCCAGCTGCACCAAGCGCTGCCGCTAGGGTTTCAAAGCTGCCCGCAGAAACAGCCGTGTCAACTATGTCTTTGGAGGGCATGGTGTGATCCTTATCACCCATGTGACCTCCTGCGAAAGCGCTTGTAGAGGTCAACAGGCTTAGAGACAATGCGGCAGCACCAAAACGAAGCGTGCGATCGAGAACTGACATTTGCGGGAACCAAAGTTCACCAAACTTAACAAGGCGCTTTGGCGTAGCGTGGGTCTATCGCACCATTGTCCTTATTTATAAGGGAAGCATTGAAGTGAAGTTCACGCTGACTGCGCCATCCTCAATCTTCAGACATTTCTCAATATTCTTCAGGATAGTGTCTTTTAAGCCTTCCTTGATTTCCTTTGAAGGATGACGACCAGTCATGCCAGCACTAATGTCGTCAGCGAAATCAGAGGCATCCTTTATTACAATGTTGACTTTTGACGAATTCTTGATCTGCTCAGTCAAGTGACTACAAATAGCTTCTACCTTCTTATTGCGTGACTTTAAATCGTTTGTAGAGTCTGGAGTAAAAGGGAACGATATTTAAAGATTCCTATTAGATAAATTGGGTTTCTGTTTCGACATTGGATTGATAAGGAGACTCAGAGATATAACCCTTCACGAAGTATTGACGCCTAATTTTTTAAGCTTCTTCTGTCTTTCAAGCTCATGCAGCTCATCGATAGTAAGAACAGGACAGCGATTAAGCTTCAAGCTAACATTCAATCTATTCAAGTAGGTTGAGATAGACATTGAACTGAAGCAAGGAATAGAAAGGCACGAATCGAACCTAACTCCGCTGTATGCGCAGCGTACCAACAGGAGTTTTACTGTTGACCATACATCCGAAGAAACATTGGATGTGTTGTGGTAATAACAAGGCTCTTTTCTGGAGTAGTCCAGGCTTTGAGTGCTGCACTGCTTTTTGATCCTGTATTACGAGTTTGAGTTGAGTTTGAGTAAATGCCTCTTCCTATCTGGCACTTGCTCAACAAGGACAGATCGCGTCAAACCTGCGCGGGAGCACAAGCGAGGTTGTTATCCGTTGTCAGGGGGTCAGCTCGGGCGTATAATCTTTCTGTAGCAACAGCTACTAACAACGTTCACCTCGCTTCTGCGAGGCGCAGATCACCAGGCCAAGGAACGGGGACCTGGATTTCTGAGGAACCACAAATGACCCTGACCTATCGCGGCCAGAAGTACGACCAGCAAAAGGTGGCTAGCGCTTCCAACAAGCCTGCTCTGACCTATCGCGGCGTTTCCTACGCCAAGTGATCAAGGCTTAATCAGAAGATCTCAAGCCCCTGCCTTTGGCGGGGGTTTCTTTTTGCCTGGAGTCGGCATCCTTGAGGTCATCGAACGTGTGACCAAAGGCGACCGGCCTCAGGACCTAACACTTGAGGAGATAGTGGCCCTCTTCAAAGACTCACTAAAAGGCACTATTCACTAGTAAGTGAGCATCAATTACTAACCCTTATTGAGAATGGAGTAGTAGATGCCAACAGATACAACCCTTCAGTATTGATCAGGGTTCTTGATCGTTTGGTATGCGGATGGGGAGACTTGAACTCCCACGATGTTGCCACCACTAGTACCTGAAACTAGCGCGTCTACCAGATTCCGCCACATCCGCTGGCGCAACAGGGATCTCAAGCCCCTGCCTGCCAAGAATATAGCAGTTGATGGTCTCTACCCCCCATTTGGCATAGGGGGTAGACGCGGTAGACCTTCAGGCTGCCCTAAAGATCTGCCCGTTGAGGTAAATCGAGCCGTCAGGAAGAACAACAGGTTCACTTGCCGCTGCCTTGGGAGTGGCATCAACAGGTGAGGGCAGTGATGCCTGAGCATCCATCGCCGCTTGGTTGTCTACGTCGCAATACTTCATTACGACTTCAAAATCCTTCCAGCCACCAACAGCCATCAGTTCACGAGGCTTCATCGTGCGGCCATACCAAGTTGCCCCAGTTGATCGCAACGACTTCCAAAGCACCTCGTCACCCAACATGCACTTGCGGCGCACGCGCTCAAAGCGACGAAGCAAGCGCTCACCATCTGGCACGCCACGGCTATTTAACCAATGCTGACCAAACACTTTTTCGTTCGGGTCATCAGCTTCATTAACCATGGTTTGGCAGATCTCACGAATGCGTGAATGGATCACTGTTGTGCGTCCTGCCTCTTTGCCTTTGTTCAACAAACCTCTCCGTGGATCACCGCCAATACGGATGTAACCCATTTCGAGATCGATGTCTTTGGCACGCAAGCGAAGCAATTCGCTTTGACGAACCATGGTGTAGGCAGAGAACAAGATGGCCTTTGCCAGGTATGGCATCTCAAAGAAATCGCTGGCAACACGGGCAAGCTTTTCAACTTGCTCTTGCTTAAGCCAGACAACACTTTGAGGTGTTGGTTTTTCCTTAATTTTGAGGTCAGGCATGTGAACGCTATGTCCACCAGCTTCACGGGTAAAATTAAGCATGGTTGAGCCTGCTGTTATCACCTTGTTAAGTGTGCAGTTACTCATGCCTGGGCGTTTGGTTTTTACATCAGCTTTGAGAGCATTCCACCAATAGCCGTTTGCCATGTTGGAGATCGCTTCATTGCGTCCGCAAAAATTGAGAACGTGCATGGAGTTGTAGTAGTTCGTCTTAGCCGAAGCCTTGCCGGACCACTTGTGTTCCATGGTGTAGTCGTACATCTGTCCAACAGTGCGAAGCCGAAGTTTCTTGGAATCCTCGGCCTCTGCTTTGCGAACAGCTCTGCGTGTGGGCATGGGTCATGCAGCGGTGTGTACTAGGTGAGTATAACACGGTAGACACCAGTCTACCAACTGCATTTTACCCAGGCTCATCTGTGCAGAAGGTGAGTTCAGGAACTGCACACCTTTCCAACCAATCGCCAAGGGTTGCGAGTGCTGCCCCTTGGTCGTATTGGTCTGTTGAAACGTAGTGCTGAATGCGTTCAACCATGGTCGCGTTGGGTGCTGGTTTGAGGTCGTCCATTAGCAAAAGAAGTAATCGGATTCATTCACCAGTTCAATGTCCAAGGTGTTCTTAATTAGGTCGTCAGGTACTTCTACCCCCACCTGATTGGCCCAGTCTTGGAGCACTGGGTGCTTGTACATTTCGGCAAAGTGGAGCCTGATCTGTTCAGACATTTCACGCATGTCGCATGAGCGTCCAAGGGTGCAATCATGTATGCACATAAATGGCTTGTCCCAGTACGCAAAGGTGTGGTGAATTAAGGCTGCGTCTGCGGCGTGAACCACGTTCGGCGCAAGCGCATTTTTGTGATGTGCCTTGTCAACTTCGGCATCGCCAAGCTCATGGTCATTTACAAAACAGAAGACTGTTGAGCCCATGAGACGTGTCTTGACTCGCTTTCCTTTTGGCTTGCGGAGGTCTTGTACAACCTCGAAGCCTGATGGCGATGTCCAGCAAATGACATCCTGTGTTTCAAGGATTTTTAAAGCTGCGCTTTGCAGCCAGCTCATTGCATTCACTGGGCCAGGAAAGATAGCCGGAATGGCTTCGTCATAGATGGCATACACAATGTCCGATAGAACGCCAGGCTGAGATAGATCCCTGCCTTGCTCAACCAACTCCCTACGGATGTAGGCACGCGACGTATTGCGTGAGACTCCATATGGAACTGTCATGCAGGTGCGCTTTGTCACCTTGCGATTCATCCAGGAATCGTGTGGCTCGTCCAGCAAGTTGGCCGCATATTCAGCAACTGTTTTGTAGCCGTCCATCGGCTTGTCGCCAGGCGTGAGATTCACGAGGCTTCCGGTGCCGTCCAGCGTCATAGCACTGAGGTGCTGAATGCCGGACTGGGTTGCATCGATGCCCACTGGCAAACCAGAGGTCCATTTGGTTTTCCAGATGCAGCACTTTGCAAACTCGCAGCAGCTCGCCATAAAGACCCATGGCTCAGCAGCAACCTCCCACTCGGGAATGGTCCCGATCGGATCGCGTGCAATCCGTTCAATCAGGGAAAAGTTGTCGTATGTCCAATCAATGCGATCGTCCATTGACATCTTGTCGTTGCCGTATGCGTTGCTGACGTTGAACGCCAGGTAGTACGAATCAACGACACCCTCCTCTGAGAAGTACAGAAGACTTCGGTCGAAGTCTGTGCCTTGTGGATTGAGAGCGGTGTTGTTGTAGTAGATGCGACCACGGTAGTCCGCAGAAACCACGCAGTAAAACGCGGGTTCATCGGCATACTTGTTAGCCACATACATCACCTCAGAGGTGCGCCAATTCTTTTGTGCGAGCTGTGCGTTGTGATCCTCAATCTTGCGACGCGCACGCTTGTACTCCTTTAGTTGTTCTTCTGTTGGGTGCTCACCTGGCGATGCAGGTGGGTCAATGAATTTGTCACAGCAGAATTTACCAATGGAGATTTGGTGCTCTTTGCAATGGTTCGCCACCTCCAACACATCACGGTTAATCCGAAGAGCAACGCTCATTAGATTGTTCATCATGCGTAAGGGCAGCTCTCCCTGCTTACATGTACGCAATGAATGCGACTTGCGAATCACAGGTTGAGACTGCCTAACAATTTCAGTGAGATACCCACCCGGCTCCTCATTGCTATGTGCAATCGGAGGGCACAGCATCGGCCACTGACAGAAGGCAACACGCTCAGCCTGGGCAATGATCGTGTCGCGTGCTTGGAGAAACTCAGTGCTGTATTTGATGACAGAGATTTTGCGTAGCTTGCTGACCTGCTTTGATTCAACAGTCATCCACCCTGTTGATCTCATAAAACAGTCGAGAAGCCAGGCCCCAACACGGTGATGGACTGTTCGACTCCACGTCGGCCACTCAATTCCTGCCTTGTTAAACGCACGCTTGAGCACTGTGTTCTTCTGTCTTGTGCCTGTCGAAGGGTGGAAGTAGCGCTCTGTGTCCTTGTACAAATCCTTGTTCTCAGACCAGTACCAATCAAGACGCAGTTGATTGTGTACCGATTGAGACATTGGAACCGACACATCCAACAGTTGTGGATGGGATTCCTTACCAAGGACATCCAACGCTGTCTTTGCTACCAGCAGATACACAACGGCTGCATCTGCTTCTTTGAGCTTTGCGTACACCAACTCTGCATCGACAGCAGCCTGCCCTTTCCGCAATAGGTGCAGTCTCTCTTCATACAAAACAACAAATGCTGAGGCACTCGCCTTGATCATCACCTGCCCATCGATTGTTGATGATGCGTATGACTTCTGCTTTGCCTGCAGTGTCTTTCTCCTCAGCGTCTCAATGGCCTCTGTACTGGCCTCCTGTTCGCGTTTGAGCTGGCGTGCAACGTTGTCAAGCATCAGTAATAGGTACAAAAAAGCCCCCCTTGCGGAGGGCATAATCACGAGGGTGCTAACTTTGTGTATGAGGTGTGTTCCTACATACACAAGAAAAGAACATCGAGCCAAAGAATGCATGACAATGCAATAAGCAGAGCCAATGGTGGTAGGTATGAACTGATGGTCATGCTTTTTCGATGCTATGAATTCGATGTAAGGGCTTGCACTGTGCTAGTGCTATTTGATAAGCACTTTCCCAACTAGATGCTTGGATCTTGCGGGGCTCTGTGATTTGTCCGCCGTACTTGAAAGAAATTAAGTAGTTCTCTCTTAGAGAGGGCGGCAATGAGATGCTGCGACGACTGTGGTGCATGATGGCTCCTGTTGACGTTGCTTAAGTGCGATGAAGTAGCCACGCTCAAGGGCAGTGAGAACGGGGTTGGGTTCATTGAGTTGCCTTTGAGCGTTATTGCGTGCGCGTTCGCAGTTGGCTGCGATCGTCGATGTACCGATGTAGCGACCTCCAGTCATGCCTTTGCACCTGCAAAGGGCTGAATGTCGTTGTCGATCAAGTAATCAGTGATGAGTTCGTACGCATCACCTAGATCGGCTTGTGCTTGCTCGTCGCCGTCCAAAGAAAGGACGAGGTTGACCATCAGTGAGATCTGGAAGTCAGTCATTTGCGTGCAAGCCACCAAAAGTTTTTGTTGATGTTGTCGGTGTCAACCTTTTGATCTGCGTAATACACGCCATCAGGAGTGCAAAGCACGTTGACGGTCTTCAAGAACTTTTTAAAAGCTGTGAAGTTTTCGCATTTGGCAGCGATGGAGTTGAGTGTTGCATCGTTGCTAATCCAAAGAGCGACGTTCCATGTCTGATAGTTGGTCCAGCCGTTGTAAAGCTGGCTAACTGCTGCCTTGTCGAGTTCGGCGGTAATCATGTGTGGTGCGAAGTCGATGGTGGAATTGATGGCTTGGGAGCGTTAGATCCCTCGCCATGGGCACAAGCTACACACTTATACCCACCTGTGCAATGCCTTGTTACAGAGCCGTTACCTTGGCCCCGCGCCTTAGCTGATCCTCAAGCATCCGCGCTATCTCACAGCGCTGCTCGTAGTCACGAGGGTAATTAGTAATTAGACGGCGAGCCATCTCCTTTACTGCCTCTTGTCCGTGTCGTCTCTCAATCAAGTGGAAGGCGTACTGGATGCACGCTCTCCATGCCTTGAGGTTTGGATCCCCATCCAACTGATTCATTTCTAGTCATGTCCGTGGGTGTGTCACCTGTTGCCCACGGAAAGAAACTACAGGAGAACGTCAGTTTCTGGACTAAAACATGTTGGTGCTCAAGATTTGCTTAACAGTGTTTGTGCAAAGCTAGTTTTATGGATGAGCTTCGTTGCAATGACTTGACGAGCATTGTTTTTTGTGAGAAGGCCACGCTTTCCTCATCTCACCAATAACAGCTTTTCCGTGAGCAGTAACTGTGGGTTGGATCTGTTCTGGAATCTCAACTAATCCCTGGTACACACCAGTACGGCACTCGGTGCGCTTGCTGCAAATGTTGCACCTGAAGCCGAAACAAGGCTTTTCACTGCCCTTGTCCAGCTCAATGCCTAAATAGCTCAGCGTGCCATCCATCCATGAACAGCAATGAGCCTGCTCATGAAATCCAAAACGTGCGTATCGATAAAGCAGCTCACCCATCGGAACACCGAGGAAAGCTGACCATTGCTTCAGTGCCTTGTGGCACTCATCGGACATCTTGACTTGAACAACAGGCATGAACCACTCCGGCAATTGGTGGCGATGGCTACATCATACATACCCACCTGTACACACTCCGTGAGTACAAACCCTCAAATCCACGCGGGTTATGCCTGTTCGTCGTCTTCAAGCGATAGCAACAGGGCAGACAACAGACGCTTGATCTCTGGCTTGTTCAAGTCAGCACCTTCTATAGCTGCTTGTGTGATGTCCTCTCTGAACTGATCTTGTGGTGCCCCTATGCGTGGATCTTTCTTCGGTGGGAATTTGATGGCTGCCTCCTCTAGTTGTGCTTTGAACGTTGGTGTGTTCATTGCATGTACTACTAGCTCAGCAGCCATGCGGCTAAGGCTATGCCTGTTGTGCTTTGCCAAGGTCTTGAGGTTTGCGTAGACCTTGGGTTGCAACAACACCTGTACACGGTCAAGTGCGGTAGGCACAGAAAGAAGCGGGGTGTGGTGATGTGATCATAAGGATACACACAGTGTGTGTCTCCGCAAGATGTATCGTACACCAATACATTAATGTTAAGGGATGCAGCCGCTCACGCGCTGTCACTGCTCTAGCCATCCCTTGGTGGCGAGTAACGGTATGAAGCGATGAATAGATGAATGTGGGCTCGACTAAGCCCACAACAAGAGTGTAGGAGGTGAGTAACCAACTTAGCGATCAAACTCGATCACACTCAACTCACGGCGTTGGTCGCTGTCAATGATCCACTCCTCTTCAATGGCAAAGATGGCGTCTGCTACCTCGTCTATTGCTGCGTTCTCTCCTGGTAGCCAGTCAGTGTTCTCAGGAATGAAGTCGAGGAGAGTGTTGATACGTTTGCACATCTCAAGCAAGCTGTACTTGAGCATTGGTGCGGCTGTCTTATCCATAATGAGTATGAGTTAGAAATCGAACAGATGTGGAGAGAAATATGAGGGCGGCGCGATAACTGATACATGCGTACTATTGAGAGGCTTATTGATTCTCATTATCAAGTATTATTGAGAATCCCAGTCATAGCCAGCCCACCGGTAGATGCATAGTCTACCGTGGCCCTGCCCAGATCCCTTGCGCTGCAGTCGTTCTCATGCGTTCGCAATAAGGCCCCCCTGCCACCCTCAGATCGAAGGGGGTAGTACGGGGGTACTAGCTCCGCCGCCCATAAGCGTATAGGTAACGGAAATTTTTGTCATTTTTTGAGGGATTCCACTGCAGCCATCACTGTCGGGAGCGCTTTATGCAGCTCTTTCCGACACAACTTTGCAATGTCCTGATGTTCTTTCTGCGTCCCATTGCCACATCGAAGCTGGACATAGTGGACCCAGGACCGCACAGAGCCCGCCATATAGAGCCTAGAAGGCGTTGCAAGGGGCAATACATCCCTTGCACACTCTTTGGCTACACCAGCTCCCAACATCTCCTTGTAGAGCCTCTGAGAGCTATCAAAAAGGTATTTAGCTCTGATACTGAACTCAGCCTTAGTCGCATCATCAAGATCATCGATGCTGTTCTGTCTGTTCTTGGTGTCTTGTCGCCTCAATTCGGGAGGTTTAGCGAACCTGATAGAAGACACATCGGCATAGCGTTGTGAAAATTCTTGGAATGCGAAGCTTCTATGCCTAAGGCACTGAGTTGTCACCGTTCGACTTGCTTCTATAGACATCACCACATGAGCCATCTCCAATGGGGACCAGTGTTGATGTTTGATCAAATATCTAATTAGTTTCTCATTGTCAGGGTTGTCTTGATTCTTTGGATTAGACACCCGAGCACAGTAAGCAATCAGTTGCTCTGCATTAGGAGTAACACTAATTAATTGTACAGGACTATGATTAATAGTAGAAGACACTAATAGTAATAACAATAAGGGGTAGAGGTATCCCCTTCACTAGCAATTTGAATGTTTGGGTAAAAACCTACCCCCCTATAGTCCCCCCACGGAGGGATTTACAGGGCTTCACTGAGCGAATTTTGAAGAGGTTACGCAGACTAGGGAACTACCAAAACCCTGAATGCGCGGGAGTGCCGGGAGTTGTGAATCCCCCTGATGAAACAAGGGGGAAACTCACCGCATGTGATTAAAAATCCACACAGAGAGGCACCACTCTCTCTGCTTACATGTACTCAATAAAATCACCAGTCCCAAACCTTAGTCGTACCAAGGTGTTTGAGTGATTGAAAAGACCGTCCCAGCACTAGGGCATCTGTGGCCTCATGGGGGTGCTCTTCAAAGGCATTGACCATGGCCTGCCACTCCAAGTTTTTACGCATGGCCTGGGCCTTGTGAGCGCTCTGAGCGATGGCATCGACGAACCATTGGACACCCATAGCGAGAGCATCGATACGGTCGTCATGGCGGAGGGAATTTCTGTCTCGGGTGATGCGGCTCCACTGGCTCCCGAGCATGTACTCCAGACGCTTTTCAGGGGCCTCATCGGGGTTAGAGGCATAGTCCCACTCCCAGATCTTTGGATCCATAATCAACTTGTGCTGGTTAAGGACCGGCTCCAGGGTGTCAATGATGCGCTCTTCTTTACGGACAGTGGAGCGAATCTCTTCTGTGACGCAGGTGGCTTGCTGCTGAGTAATATGTCTTTTAAATAACTCGCATATCATTCCATCTCCGAAGTTTGATTCAACGAGGAGACGGCTTGCACCATACTTTTTCCCAAGTCGTACAATGCTACTGAGGGTGCTATCAGAATAGCCATCGCGGAAAGCACGCATATCGCGAACAAAGACGTAGCCATTAGCCTGGCTAAGTACCACTGCAACAGTTTCATCTGTACCACGTCCAGAAGGGTCTACAGAGACGATTGTTTCGCTAAACTCACACATACCCTCATCAATGAACATCGGTCCGTAGAAGCGATCTCCGGGCAGTCCTACGGGGTTTAGATCCTTGATCATGTAGCGCGGGTCTGAGGACCATGCGTAGCGCTCTGCACACTCGTTTCCAAGTGGGGTAACGATTAGATCAGCAAACTTAAGGGGGAAGCGCTCAGCATCACTAAGGGAGGTGTCGAGCTGGAACTGCAGCATGAAGTTTGAGCGACCCATAGAGGTCTCTCGTTGCTGTAGATCTAGCTCTCCAAATCGGGTGTCGGTGGGTGTCCATGCCTCCACTCCCTGCTCAAGGTCTGCCAAAAGTTGGGGCGCGAGAAGTCCTTCGTATTGACCGACATTTTTCGGATAGCGTGCGGGCCATACGAACGGACGATAGTTACGCTCGGCCAACTTCCGATAAACGGTAAACACCGACTGCGGTGTCCCAAGAAAGCATATTCTGGAATCATCTTTAGGAGTTAAGATAGATTCAGCTTCAGTAATTAATTGCAAAAGTTTTTCCCTTTGCATATCTGTAGCTGAGTTATTTGGAACTTCTACGTCATCAAAGATGAGAAGATCGGCACGGCTACCGGTCAAAGATCCTGTGATACCGCAACTCTTACAGCTAGGTGCCTGGTGGGGTTTTGCGGGACCAACATCGAAAGAGATCCTCGACCACCTCTGATCGTCCGAGTTCGGTGCGAGATGGCTTAACCAATTTATGTCGATTATCAGCTTCTGACAAAAGATCGAGAAGTTGTCTGCACGCTCTTTGCTTGCAGAGATCACCATGATCTTTTTGTCCGGGTCTAGGTACAGGGTCCATAAAACAAAAGCAGCAGTAATCCATGACTTGCCCACGCCCCTGAACGCCGAGATTTGCAAGCGCTTAGGACCGTGTTGCAGGTACTCAGCAATACAGAGCTGAGCGCGTGTGGGTTTCGGCAGATCCAGCTCTCGCCAGACAAGGGTGAGGAAAACGCGGAAGTCCGATTGGATCTTCTGCTGTAGTTCTTTGACATCCATAAAAAAGAGGGGCCGAAGCCCCTGCGGTTACTTTTTCTTTTTTTTCTTTTTGGGAAAGCCAGCTTTCATGTTGGCGTAAGACTTAGCACTAATGGTGCTGTTCTTTTTGCTACGGGAAGTGCCAGCTTTCTTGCGCTTGTTGATGTTGCGATAGAGGCTCATTTTTTCTTTTTCGGGGGACGGCCCTTCTTAGAGCCATAGGTTCCTTTTCCTTGGGGCATTAGCTGACAGTGATAGTGATTGCTTCTTCGTAGGTTTGGCTAGCCGAATCCGTAACGCGGACACGGATAGCAAGTGATCCGGCAGAGGCAGCACTACCCGTGTAGGTGAGCGTCGTACCAGAAATGGCAAAAGAGCTGTTGTTAGTCGAGCCAGTACCAGTCACCAACGCAAAGGTGAGCGTGCTGGAAGACGACGTAGCAGACAAGGTGCCGACAGTCACAGCGGTGCTAGAGCCATCAGCGCCAACAGCGAGAGTGTCGCTTGACAGGAAGATGTCAGACGGAGCCAGCAGGCCAAGGGAGGCTTTACCAAAGGTGGTGGCAGCGTTGCCAACACGACCGTTCTGAGCAGTTTCGATCAGTGCCAGAAGAGCAGACACGGTGTAGGTGGAGTTAGGGGTACTAACTGTGGCGTCGAGGGCATAGCCATAATCAACAATCTTTTTGACGCCGTTAAGATAAGCAGTAGAAGTGATCGTTTCTGCAGTCATGATGCAAGAGATAAAATTGTGTCCATGAACTCATCCACCTGCATGGATCCTTTTGCAAGATTGCAGGAGCGACAAGCAGTCGCGCAGTTGGTTGAATTCGTCGCCCCGCCTTTTGTACGCGGAACAATGTGATCTATCGTTAAGTCTTCAGTGCTTCCACAATAGATGCATTTGTACCCATCCCTTCGCTTAATTTCTTCTCTCCACATTCGCTTGGCATCGCCTGATCGAAATGTAAGAAGTTCGTGCATGAGGCTTCGGGGGGTACGATCCATCGGTGGCTCATTAAAGGGAATTACTTTTTCGTTGAATTACCGTTCTTGCCATTACGGCCACGGTTCTTAGTTCGGTTTTCTGTCGTCAGCCGTCCAGACTTGGTGTGAGAAATATCCTTCCCACCTTTTCGAGCAATACCTCTGCGCTTGCGCTCAGCCCAACGCTTTGCACCTTCTGCGTTCAGTCGGCGTTTTTTAGGGCCATCAGGAGCGAGCGAACCTTTCTCGCGCTTGCGATAAGCACGGTCATACGCCCGCTTCTTCTCAGCAGAGGTTTTGTTAGATGCGTAATGACGGCTGGATTTACTTGATCCAGCGTGTGCCATCGTTACAGGTGGTTTTGAACGTCATCAAAAGTCAGCTCGGGGATAAGACCGGCTAGGCCAGAAAGGGGGCTGCCATCGGCTGCTACACCAGTCACATTGTTTTTAGATAACCAGTCGGCCGCGGCTTTAAGGTCAGACGTGGTTGCGGTGCCGGACTTGATACGAGTAATTAGCTCAGTCGTAAGCAGTCCATGCAGCTCATCAAAAGCGTCTTCATTGGCTCTAGACATATTAGTAAGCCTTAATTAGTTTCAGGAATTTGTATAGCAGGTAGACTAGACAAAGCAGCAATAGGAACGATGTCATTACATAAGATTTCGTACTTACTTCCAGGTCTAAAGGTGAAACCTTGCGTCTGAAGCTCAGCACATTTAAGAGCCCTTACTAATGCTTGGTCGAGTCTCAATTTTTGTTCATGCCGTCTAGCAATCTGCTTACATAGCTCAACCATTGAGCCGTCCAAAGGAATGCTAAAACTGATTTGCATTCCAAAATTGTTAGTACGGGTATAACCTTGGGCTTCATAGGGAATCGTATCGTTCCCCATATAGAACGGACTTATCTGTGCAGTAGCACCATTGCAACTGTTATTAGCAGCAAAAAACTGACGGGATGGTGCGCCAGAATTTTGCATATTTACATTTTGATTAATAACATTTCCCGTTGCAGCGGCGACTGGGTTTGAGTTGTTGTGGACTGTTGGATCTTCAGGTGTAGCAAACGCAGGGCTTACTGAGAGAAGACTGATAGCGAGGTAGTGGTAGAGGTTGATTCGATAGCCTCTTCGATGCTGTACGTCTCTACTACTCCCGCGTCCCGAACGACAGTCTCCAGTTGAAACTGTTCGCCTGCGTTGGTTACGGAATAAGTTGTGGAGTCGCTTAAAATATCCCCACTGGGGGTGACGTTGGTTCCAGACCATGATTTGTAATCACCGCCCATAATCTCACGCTCGATAGTGCGTTCGATGTCAACGGTGGTAGTAGTTGTCGATTGCATTGACCCCTGAGTGAAATTAGGGGTTACTTGAGCTACAGCGGGACTAGCCAACATCATCAACAAAATAAGACGTTTCATTCTTCTTTCTTTTTGTGATCAGGAGGTTTGGGATTCGCTCCATTTTTACTGTTAGATGTAGTCAGGCCAAATGTCGCAAGTGCTCCTGTAAAGACGCTAGCTACAAAGGTTATATCTCCACCACTTTGTCCTTTTTTAATCATAGGAAGTTCAACGTAGTTAAGAGTGATAATAAAACCACTCCATACGACGACCCCTAACCGGACAAAGGTGCCGAGAATCTGCAATTCATCCTCAGTGTTTTCCTTAACTTTTTCTAAGAAGCCTTTGACTCCTTCTTTTTTGTTATTTTGTTCCATGTGGTTTTCATAATGGGTTTCAAGACCATCACGATATATTTGAACAAAGAAGTAGCGGTAAGGGTTGCGGCGACAGAAATAAATGCTGTTGTAGCTGCTGTAGTCATAATTGTTGTCGTCGGCATAGGAACCGATATATCCGTAAATGGGATGTCAACAATCTGAGCTTCTGTTGGTAAATTTAGATTAGGGTTAGGTGTGCTATTTGGTTTGGAGTTTTGATTTGGATTAGCTGATTCCTTTTCGCTCCCTTTAATCTTAATACCTGGGGGCGGTCGAAGGTCGCTAGGAGGCACCACAATGGGCCTATAAGACGGCAAATCAGCCTCTGGGAGGGATAGTACCGGAGCAGGTATTTGAGGGGCCTCAGGGAGCGACCAGGAGGGAATCTGGGGTGGCTCAGGCCAGCTCACCGAACAAACCTTTCTCTACAAAGTCAACCATTTTATTATCTACGTCTGTTTCAGTAGATTCGGCAAACTTACGGAGAAGATCAACGACAAGTCGTTTTACTTGTTGGGATTGAGCAAACTTGAGAAGTAGTGGGCGGATGAGGAGAATCATTCTTCAGTTGCAGCAGGTGTTTCGGTCGGAGTGGGCTCTGGAGTCGGCTCCGGTGTGGGCTCAGGGGGAAGGGGCTCCCAACGGCTGTAGTCAGATCCGGTCACATAGGCCACAAGCTCAGGCACGTCACTGCAGGCGGCAATAGCAGCCTCTTTGACGTTGCTGAAATTACGGATTTCACCGCGGCGGCTAAGAACAGCAGCAGGCACAGCAGCGCTGTTTTCTGCCTGTCGCACCACGTACCAGTCAGTAGGAGAAAGCAGGGTGCCAGCAGTTTCCTTAACCTTTGCAGTCCAAAGTTCTTTTAATTGATCAAGATCTTTAGGGTTATCGACACCCCAATAGAAGCGCTGATCCCAAGATTGGTAAGTATCAGCAACTTCTGTAATACCAATAGCTTGCTTTTCTTCTAAGGTGGTCAAGCGCAGCCAATTAGCAGGATAAGAGATTTGGTTGTGTGTAAATGCCCTGTCATATTGCAGGGTCTTACCATCAAGTTTTAGCATAGTTATGTTTGTTAATTAGCGTGCGCGTGAGTGTTTCAGGGGATGTTCAGCTATTGCGATATAAACGTATTCAAACCCTGAATAGTTTGAATAGCCGGTGGAGTCAGCTTGCAACGTAAAACCATTTGAAACAAAATCTACATCTGGATGACCGCTGCTTTCTGCGTTGCTTAAATTTGGAGACAACGTATTATTTGCACCGTTAAAAGCATCTCTACTGTTATCCAGAATATGCCAAGACCCAGTGTTATTAGTACTTTTCAGTAAGATAAATGCGGGTTTGAAGCCTGTGTAAATGAATTTTTGGCTACCGGTTCCGCTGTACGACCCCACGGCAGAATATCCGGATACTGGTGATATACAATATGCGACTAGATCTCCATCTGTATTACCACCGGTTGAGGAATTTTCTAAGCTAAAAACACTGCTTGTAGGTGCTGAACTGCCCCAGACATTTGATGAAGTTCCTGCCGCAGCAGTACTATTAAGTATCAAATATTTATTAATACCAAGATCCTTATGGTAAGCAATCCATACTTTATTAACAGTCCGGCTTTTAGTCAGGATGAATTCGGGAGCCGCATTTAAACCATGCCCAACTGTTCCGTTTGCGGATCCGGTATAGGTAACAATGCTGAACCCTGTTGACGGATTGGCTTTAACTATTGCATTGATTGATCCAGAAGTATTTAAACAAGGATCAGTAATAATAGTCCCATCGATTCTTATCGCAGCAAGGCGTGGAGCACAGTTGACGCCTGTATCACCTTGTACTTGTAGGGAAGAAAGTGACCCTGTAAATCCAAGATCTTGCCAGCTACTATTGTTCAATGCAGATGATTGTGTACCACCATTGACAGTAAACTTTGATTTACCGTCTATAAGGTATACTTCAAGAGAGGTGTTAACAGTAATAGGGCTTGCAAGAGTCCAAGTAAAGGTCGATGACGCAGCACCAGCACCATTGGCTTGGGTTGTAATTAAACCATCAAAAATTTTATCTGCACCCGAGCCCGCATTAAATGAGCCAGATACTTCGGCTACATAACTACGTGTATTACCAGCGTCAAATGCCCAGGCAATGTAATTATTAGATCCGCTAGTGGTCGTAGTTGAAGTATCAGTACCACTGTTGTAGTTAGTATTAACGGAAAAACCAGTTGCAGAAACGTTTGATATCAAGTCGTTCGCATTACCAACTTCTGCGTTAGAATCATTGGAAAACAAAGTTTTACCAAAACCACGAATAGAATCTTGAAGAATATGCCAAGCAGTGTGGCTACGGCTTTTAATCCAAATCAAATCACTTGCGAAAGAGAGCCCACTAACAGTTTGAGGTGAAGATGAACCGGTGTACGTCAATGCATCAAACGCCGTCGATGGGTCGCTAATCGTTGGCTCAGGAAGATTGGTTGTGCAGATACTGGAATAACCAGTTGGAACAGTTTGACTGAACGGGCGTTGACCTGCGTTAAAGGAAACGTTCGCGCTATAAACGCCGACTATTGGGAAAAGCTCGGTGACATTATCTGTGCTTGCAGTCTTAGTGGATGACAAGCTAATGCTTGCACCAGCTGTACCGTTTTTGTAAAACACTGCTGTTTGGTTATCCATATCCAATGCAATACCAACAGTATCGCCAACACCCATTCCACTGCCGCTAAAATATCCAGTTCCAGCTCCATTTGGTTGTAAAACCTCAGTACCATTTCCAAAATTAAAGAGCCAACTGTTTGCAGGTGTGCTGCCAAAGCTTTCAGTAAGACTGTACGCTTTATTGCCAAAACCAATAAATGCGTTACCACCACTGCCGCCAGTCCTCGTAACCTCCCAAAACCATTTTCCTGATGTCACACCAATAGTGCCACGAACGTGAGCAGCAGACCAGCTAGACGATCCTGCTGCATCTAAATTTCCGTTCGTCAGGTTTGAGCCGAGGGAGCTATCTAACGAATTCAACGTGCAATAGTTCCCGCCATTGTTACCAGAATCTGCCGTGTAATTTGTCGGCGTGTCGATCAGGCTGTCGATGCCAGTCGCTAATGGATCAGAAATGGCAGGATCTGTCAGTGGCTGTCCATCAACAACAAATTGAGCTACAAGTGTCGTCAGAGTAAGGGCTATAACTTCAATTTTACTTATTGGGTCATTGTTCCAATTACTTGGTGAATAATTAAAGTCCTGCCCGTTTGATTTGGTCTGGGTAAAAGCTGCTGTACCTGAGTCTGTGGTATAAACTTTATACGTTAAATTCCACCCTGAAGAAACACCGCCAATAACAGTTTGCCTGCTTTTAATATTTAAACTGCTGGTACAGTTTATTGATGGAGAGAAGGTAAGCTGTATGGTCTCACCTGCATTTTGTGTTTCAGCGTAGGTTGTAGTTGATCCGTCAAAAGCATTGGCAGCGTTGTTTAAAGTCCCGTCAGGAGAAGACAGGTCGCTGCTCCAGGTGGAACTTTGGTTAAAATTCGATCCAGTGGCTTGAAGGTTATTAACCGTCCAAGTATTGCTGTTGCCGCTGCTATCCGTTCCAAGTGCAGCGTTGCTGCTGTTGTCTGCAAACTTTAGATAAAAACTATTTGCACCACCGCCCTGCAAACCGACACCAGAAGGGGGTGTCCAAGTTTGAGCGTTAACAATAGTATCGTTGATGCGAATAGCATAAAAATCAACGGTTTGAGTATTAGTTGAATATGCATTACCGACAGAAGTCAGCGTAATAGGGCTGCTGGAATCATAAAGAGTGTACCAACCAGGATTGCCGCTACCAGATGCAGAGACTGATGCCCCGTTAAGGAAGTGATTATAGTTTTGCGTGTATACTTCAACTTTAGTGACATTAGTAAGTGGGGGGCTAAAACTAATAGTACCTACACTATTATTGTTATAGCCAACTGCTCTTGTACTCGTATTGCCATCCCAGATATTGGCTTGATCAGATGATGCCCAGCCAACTTGAGATAATGAAGTTGTTGAACCACTGGCAGCTACAGTATAAGAACCAGTGAATTCCTTAGCCACCCAAACATTGTTGCTATCGTACTCAGCAAAGTCAGTCGGATTAAGGGCTTGATCACTTACAGCCTGGAAGTCAGCAATATATTGATTACCTCCATAAGAACCACCGCCAACGAACTCGCCAATTTGAGAATTACCGCCACCAAGAAAGAAATTTGATGCTGTTGCAACTTGTGCGTTGTTGACGTAAAGAGTAGCAGAACCACTCGATACTTTTAGGCATATGTGATAAAATGCAGAGACATCTCTAAAGAAAGCAGTTGTAAAACTGTGACCGCCATTGTAAAGAGAAATCCTATCATTAGAAGACCAAGCTATACCACAATAGCTTGATCCATCATACTGGGACCACATATATTGCCAAGCACCAAGCTTTGATCGTTTAATCCAATAAGACAGTGTAAAAGTGGTACTACTTGTACCTGAAAAAGTCTTTGATAAATTCGACGAATCTGCTGCGTTGAACCTAAGTGATTTCGAAATCTGGTAAGTATCGGCAGCCCCAGTTGCTGTACCTGAGGCTCCGGCTAAAATATTATTAAATACTACCATAATCAGCTCAAGTTAAGTGTAGCTACTGCATGAATAGAAGAAGCACTGCGAACGACATAATCGACCCGATCTACAGCATTAGCGGCAGTCGTTAAAACTGGTGCTACTCCGCCAGCAAAGTCCCAGTAAGAGCCCCACGCGCCTAAACGACTACCAGTGCCATCTTGCACAAGGAAAATAGAACCTGTTTGACCAGCAGTGCAGTTAGTAGGATTAGCAATAGTTAAATTTTGATCGAGGGTCAAAGTAAAATTATTTGAGTCATCAAGGTTGGGTGTGACAGTTGCGCCTGGATTCAACGTAGTAATTTCTCCACGTTGTGCTGCTGTATATGTTTGAACAACACCTGTCTTTGCAAATCCTTCGGCCTGGACGTAAGCCGTAGTTGCTAGCTGAGTGGTGTTAGTATTGACAGCGGCAGTAGGAGCTGAAGGGGTGCCAGTAAAAGCTGGAGATGCGGTTGTAACAAAATCAGCAACGTTGATTTCTACATCTGAACCACTGTTGTCGCGGATCAATGCATCTACTTTAAGTTTTCCGTAAGCCATGATTATTTAAGTACAGTGAGTTGAGAGTTAGAACCGACAGTAATAGTTACACCGGATGCGAGAGCCACTGTCGGACCCATTAATCCTGCATTAGTGTTTGCAGCAATTACTGCGTTGGTAGAAAGTGTTTGTAGTGTCTCAATAAATTGAGAAATTTTCTGGTATTGATTCTCGGGATCAGTAGCAAAGTATTGCTGCCATTCCCATTTGGTAGTTGACGAATTGTATTGAAGTCGGATTGTTAGTAAGCTAGATCCAACAAAACCCGCCGGTACACCTGAAACATTACTATTACTTTCAACACCGGTTGAATTACCAACCTCAACCCTATCCTCATTAGAAGGACTCGCAGGAAGGTTAGCAAGAACTCCAATAGGTGAATAAAAAGCTGCAGTAGATACCGCATTAGCAGCAGCATTTGCCGTTGCAGAGGCAACGTTGGCAATGCTAATAGCAGAATCAAATCCACCTTGTCCGTCACTTTGGCGGCTATTAGACAGCGCACTGTTGGCGGTAGTGGTGGCTGCGTTAGCAATGCTAATAGCAGAATCAAATCCACCTTGCCCATCACTTTGACGACTATTGTTGAGCGCTGCAGTCGCATTCGTACTGGCAGTATTGGCCGTAGTTACGGCATTGCTAGCGTCTGTGCTTGCGGTGGTAGCAGTAGATACGGCATTTGAAGCGTTTGTGCTTGCCGTATTTGCAGTAGAAACAGCAGAAGTTGCATCAGATGCGGCCTGGCTAGCCGTACTAGATGCGTTGTTGGCAATGCTAATAGCAGTATCAAAACCACCCTGACCATCTGACTGGCGAGAGTTGTTAAGAGCCGTAGTTGCAGTAGTAGATGCTGTATTTGCTGTTGAGATAGCCGATGCAACATCTGTAGCGGCTTGTGCCGCGTCAGCAGCAGCCGCTGTAGCTGAGGTTTGTGCCGCTGTAGCTGATGTTTGAGCTGCAGTTGCAGATGTACTAGCTGCAGTGGCCTGTGTAGAGGCTGTAGCGGCACTAGCAGCAGCCGCTGTAGCTTGTGTAGTAGCTGTAGCAGCACTTGCGGCGGCTGCTGTTGCATTGGTGTTGGCTGTTGTGGCTAGGGCCTCGGCTGTAGCAGCTTTAACGTCAGCATCAGAGGAGACGTTTTCAGACTCCTGGGCTAGATAAAGAGTCTGAGTAAAATTATCATTTAGATCTCTAGCTCTAATGGCTGAACCGGCGAAGAAATTACTCTTTTGTTCTGCTGAGCTAGTTTGTCTATAGATTCTGATAGCAACACCACTTGCCGGTGCAGTGTTGAACTCAATTTGGGTAGCGTTGGCGTAAGAATATGCAGTTGTAGCCGTACCGTTTAACGTAACGTAAACGTCGGTTTCTTCAATATAGGGGAATGTAAAGCTATACAGGGTGGTTGATCCATTCCCTGTATAGGTATTTTCAGTTGTCGCCATTGTACTCCTAAATTAAAAGTCGATTAGACTTTGGAAACGAGCTTGATCTTCTTCGCTAAAGTTTTGAACACCACCTGTGCCTAACTTGGCACGACGTGTTTCTCTTGTTTCTCTATAATTAACAGAAACTTCACTGGATCCATTCATAAGCTCCATTTTGGCCTTTTGAACAAACGTACCAGTCATTTTATCTAAGCGAGCCCACCACCTTGAATCTTCTTTAGCAGGAACTGGGGTTCCATCTGGGAATTGACCATTAGCATAAGCTTCCTGCCAATTCTTAAGTTCTTGCCAGAAGATATGATCATCGTTTCCTAAAATCGAAGACATAGCTTTTGCAAAGTTACCATTGTCGTAGATAGCTTGTCGGAGTAAAGCATCTTCGAGGGGTTCTACAGGTACACCACCCACACGGGAAGGAACCATATCAGCAATTTTTGAGTAGCTAAGTTCCGAAAGGGTTTCGATGATCGGGTGAGGATTAGAAGTTTGGGTAGTAAATGGATTTACAAGGTTCCAGCGGTTGCTTTGATATTTAGTGAGCATTGGCTTGCCCGTAAGAATATCAGTTTTAGCAATAGGTTCAGTAATACCGAACTGAGTAGAGAGACCACCCGATACTTGTGCTAAAAACTTTTCACGCCAATTTTCATAGTCGTGCATCGACTGCGCAATAGCATTTTCAAAAGTACGACGCATTTGCGCACCACCTAATGCACGATTAGTAATATCGAGCATGGTTTCAGGAGTTGCGTCCTTAGGCCAGCTTTCAAAGTCAAGAAAATTACTCAGATTCATCACACCCTGGAACATAGGTTGTGAATCAAGAGCACTTGCAATAAAGAACGGAAGTGCATCTAAAGCGAATTGAGCATCACCTTCGCTAGCTTTTTGTACAACATTAACAGTATCTGCAACAACAGACCAGATCATGGACATGCCTGGAATTACGCGATGTTCAATCCACACGGGATTGCCATTTTCATCATCGTAAAAAGAAATTGAATGTGGCTTGTGAGTTTTAAGCCAAAGATTACGATCAGAGCCAGGTTTAGGTCCATATCCAGTAACACGATCATTTGACGCACCAAGAGCTACTGCACTCATAAGAAAAGTGCCGGCTGCCATGCGACCTTCCATAATCGCCTTTTCATCAGGAGTACCATATTTAATAGCGTCTTGATATTGACCCATCAATTTAGCTGCAGGTGTGCCTTGCAATCCGTACCTAGTGATATTGGCACCAGTAGTAAAGAAAGGCATGAAGAAAGTTCGCCCACCAGGCAAGCCTTGAATAGATTCACCCATGCGTTTTACCCACCCCTCAAGAGGACGTTGGAAGGCAGCGTCTTCTGTAATGGCTACAAGATCGTGATCAAGAATTTTGCCATTAGGTGCAATTTTCTGGGTCTTAAGCTGGTTGTAAGTTCGGCGGCGAACAATCTTTGAACGACGTGGGTCCAGGTTTGCCGTAAGCTTTGCAGCTTCATCTGCAGCTTGTACTTTTAATTCCATACGAGCAAGCAAAGACTTAGTAAAGTCGTCACCAGCTTGCAATCCTTTACCAGGCCAAGTAAACCAAGGGTTATTGGACAAGGCAAGAATGCGTTTTGCGTGCATAGCAGCAGCACGCTCAGAATCATTCGATGCAGTTTTAATTAACGTATCGAGCTGCTGCATGGTTTCAGCAGCGTAGTCTTTAATTTTGCCCGCAGGAGTTGTAATTGAACCTACATTATTCCAAGACCGTCCAGCAACAAGCAAAGATTCAGCAACACTCTCGTGGATTGCACCTAGCGCTTGGAAAGATCTTGCAGCTCCAGCAAAGTCTCCTTGCATTAACCGGCCGATGGGCCGACTAATTAAGCTACGTTCACCGATAGCAGTGAGGTTGCCGGCGATGTTTCGCGCATGGGTAAGCGGACCAGACAACAATGAATTGATCATCACGCTGGAAAAACGACTCCACCCCACACGCGCAAGGCCTTCAATAAAGGACATTTGCAGCATGGGATCGCCTTTGGCATGGCTTAGACCAATAGCCAAGGCACGAAGTTTTTTCTTACCTTCTCGCAGCTCTACTGGATCAGAGCTGTTGAGATTTTCCCGTAGCTCACCAAATAGTTTGGCAGCTTGTTCACGATCACGGGCGATAGCAGCCTGTAGATTGTTGGGAACCTCTTTCCAATTTTCAAGATTTTTAGAGCTAAACTGAGTAGCTTCTTTTTTGATGTTGGTAAAGATTTCAACCCGAGCCAACAGTTGATCGGCTTGTGTTTTTACAGAGCCACCAACTTCTTCTAGTTGCATAATGGCTTCTGAAAGCACACCCACACGTTCAGATACTGATTTTAAAAGAGTATCAAGAACAACAGCACCACCAGCATCTACACCTTTAATGCCAAATGTATTTGTAAATCGAAGGTCTTCTAAATCAACGATACTTCCACTGTTAGCGAAGTTTGCCAAGCTGCGAAAGACTTCAGTGACATATTCAGGTGGTTGGCGAGACAAACGGCGAGAAATCTCATCGACATCTACGCTATCGATGCGTTCACTAATAAAATCTTTAAGGCCTTGCTCAGTTTGAATTTGAGCAACATCAACCTCATCAACGACAGAACGCCCGCCACCAGACATATCGTCTTCCCAGAAGGAAGCTGCAGAGCTGTTAATGTCAGGTTCTTTATCTACTTGAACAGCACGTTCCTGTGGCTCGAACAAAGAAGGTTTAGCTTGGATAGCCTCTTCACGCACGCGGCGTTGAATTTCAGGAATTTCGGAAAAGCTATTAACTGGTTCCAGCCACCGCCTGCCTTGTGGTGATCCACGGACAACTGCAAATTGATTGAAATCAATAATAGGCCCAAAGCCTGCACGCTGATACAAGCGAGAGCGAGCGCTAGAGAGATCTTTAGTGCTTGGCCCTGCAACCATTTCGCGGGCTCTATCAGTTATGCCACGATAATGTTCTTCTACATTTTTGAATGTATAAGCATCAACACCCTCACCAATAGTTAAGGGATATTGCCCATCCATTTTTTCCTTAAACTTTTCAAATTGCTTAACATCAAGGGTGTCTCGATTTGCAGCTTCAATACGACTTTGAGCCTGTGATTGACCCTTGCCAATGCCATCATCGGCAGGTTGGTTACGAACAATAGTTCCAGGCTCTAACTGCTCAAAAACACTATTTAGTTCCTTCCAGATCTTAAGCAGCCCTTCAGTACCAACTTCACCAGATGCAAACCAAGTAATGTCATAGACTTTGGCAGAACCAGCAAGTCTATTCCTACCAGTAAGAAGGTCGTTGGTGGTTGCATTGCTGACATCCTCCGACGACAAGCTAGTCAGATCATCAGTGCGTAATGCACTTTGCAGTCTGGCTGTAACCTCTGGGTCACTGACGGGAATACGAGGGTCAATGTCAGCAGTAATACTAATCTCTGCTTCACCCTTAGGGCCAATATCAACATCACGATTAAAGTCACCAAGCTCAATTTGCACATGAAATGGTAGCTGCTTACTGATGGCAGCCATTTGATCTATGTAAAAACCAGCCTCTTCCTCTCTGGCGGTGTCAACTAAAACATCAACTTTGTTTCGAAGTTCTATAAATTCATTTTTTAGCTGCTCAATCTCTTCAGGACTTTTAGAGACTTGAGGTTGTGGAGCAGGACGACCTGATACACCTTGATTTTCTGCCTTTGCTGCATCAGCAAAAACGCCTGTAGGATCTTCCTGTGCAACCTTGCGAGCTACTTCAGCTTTTTCGGATGACGTACCGTCAAAAGCATTGCCAGCACGAACACCCCTATAGAAACCTTGAACTGCTAATACGCCGACGCCAGGTATTAGACCCTCAAGCGAGTTTTTAAATCTGCGCCAGTGAGGGTTGTCTTCGTCCTTATGAGCAAGTGCTGCAGACAAAGGGTTAGCAAGAGACTCCCCAGTGAGAGGATTGTTTTGAACTAGGTTGCTTAGATTGCCACCATCAGCATCACTAAAATAGTCAAGGATAAAATCAGAGCTGAGAGCTAAAGCCGCTTGTCCTTTGGCGCTTAATCCCGCTGCGGTTCCAATAGCGCCCGTTGCGCCACCGGCCATTGCAAAAGACAAAGCCTCCTGAATAAGGCCGCCGTAAAGAGTTTCAGTCTGTGCAAGTCCCAGGTCGTATTGGGCATAGCGATAGTTTTCAGACCAAGGAATGTCTTCCTCTTCACGGTCAATAATTCCTAGTGCATCAGCAACAGCACCAGCAAAGTCACCAGTAAATTCTGCAGCACCTGCAAGTTTTGCACCAAGATTGACTGGCGCACCAAGAGTAGCCTTACCAAGCTCGGCAGCTACCTTGTCAGCGCCTTCTGGTCCGTCGCCTTGATTGATGGGATTTTGCTGACCTTGCTCAACGATTTGTTGGTATTGAGTGGGATCAATATCATTGCGAAGAACAAGATTGCCTAATCCCTCAACAGCTTGTGTAAAGAAATTGCCAGCCTGTTCAGCATCAACTGATTCGGGCAGCTCAACTTCAGGTAGCTCAAGTGTGGGAGATTCAGATTCAGCCGCAGCTTTGGCCTCGGCCGCTGCAGCTTCTGCTTTTTTACGTTCCTCTTCCATGCGCTGTAGAGCGCCTTCTGTGTAATCTGCCATGTGATTAAAAATTAACTACCTCGGTAGCGATTAACAATATCCATGGTGTATTCAGCAATAGATGGGTATTCCCGACCGTTGTAATACTGTTTTTTGGTATTGTTGTATAGATTAGAATTGCCGGAATACCAGATAGAAGCAACCCGACGCATCAAGATGTCCCCTGAATATCCAGCAGCAACTTGTTGTTGCATCATTTTTTCGAAGCGATCATTGATCACTCTCATTTGAATATCAGGACTTCTTAAAAACTCACGCGCAGAGACTTCATATCCAAGAGCTTGTCTTGTCCATGAAGGGACGTTAGACGGCATAACTTGGCCGTAACCGAGAGCACCACTATCAGGATTAACACTTGTAAAATTGTTAGTACTTTCTTTAGCAATAACAGCATTACGCAGTCCATCTAAGGAAACATCACCAAAAAATTTACCAGTGTCAAACTCAGAAATCTCAGGAGAAGAGATAGCGGCAGTGGGTTGAGTGGGTGGTTGTACAGGTTCAACTAAGGAGGGATAGGGTCGGTTGAACCTAGCGAGCTGTTGGCGGAGCAATGTCGTCCCGTTAGTACCGAGAGCAGCAGCACGCTCTTCAATATCGCTAGGAATAGGTTGACCATTTTGTACTGCATAAGTTGCCCTATCAATTTCTCTACCACTAAGGATGGCGGTTTTATTTAATTCAAAGTTTGGATTTGCTTTTACAAATGATTGAAGTTGAGGAATAGAATCCCCACGCAAATCGTTTGAATTTGGGAATTGGTTACGTCCAAACTCATACTGAAATCCTTTGCCATCAACGTAGGTAACTTCGGATTTGATTTCATCCCTACGATTGGTCATCCATTCACGGATTTCCTGATCAGACATATCAGGATTAGCTCGAAGTTTGTAATCTAAATCTTCTAACATTCGAGCAGAAATATCAGCAGATGCAGCAGAGCCATTCCCTTCAATAGCCAGCCTAATGAGCCCTGATGGATCAGTAGATGATCCACCTAGATTAGCTTTTTGAGTAGCATCTAAAAGTACGGCCTTTGCTTGTGAGTTAGCGAGTTTTTTAAAACCTTCTACTCGTTTAGCCCTTGCCGTATCAGCAGACAAGCCACCTTCCTTGTTCCAGCCAAGAGTCTCGGCTTCTGAAGGTTTGATGTCTTTAGTATTTACTAATTTTTGTAAGTATTCTTGAGTAAAAGTAGCGCCATCTGCCTGTTGCTGCTGCAGATCTAAAAATGTAAAAGGGCTATATTCCTTTTCAAGGGTAAGTTCTTTAGCACGCATGACCGCTTCAGGAGTACCTAATTGCATAATTTCAGCAGCAGCCTGAAGATTTAATGCACGTTCTTGAAGTGGATCATCTGTTTCAGCAAGCTGAAAGTTGAGCTTACGTTCTACTTCTTTAATTTGTGCATTTGCATAATCTGTATCAAGCTTGTTTTTATCAATAAGACCTTTTTTGAGGTTGTCTCTAGCTTCTTTAAACTTTTGTTCGTACTGACGGCCTAGTGCAGTGCCTACATCACCAGGCTTTTTCTGTATAATCTCAAGGTTGTCGATGACATCTTCACGCCTGTTACTGACAGCCCAACCGAGAATAATATCTACAGTATCTTCATTGGCCTTGCCTTTAGCTCCAATGTAGTTACCAGATCCATAAACACCAGAAAATCCCTGAGCAAAGACAGTCCCAATGTTTTCATTAGAGGCGAGAGCATCAGTAATATCTAATTGAGCTGATCGCAAAGCAGCAGCTTTTTCACCAGCAATAATTGCCTCTGCTACCTGCTTTTCCCATGCGCCTGAAACAGCAAGAACATTCGGAACAAGCACAGACGCAACTTGTGCTTGACGCATACCACCAACATCGGCAGCTTTGTAAAAAGCTTTTCTAGCTGCTTCAGACACTTGCCGAGCATCGCCTGCCTCCATGCTGGTAACAGTAAAAGGCGTTCCATCAGGCCTTGTATAAACAACAGACGTATCGTTTACCCAGTTGTAGTAAAAGGTGGGAAAATCACTATTAGCTTCATAGACATCAGCTCTTGCCTTTTGACCAGCTACTGCAGATGCAGATACTTCATTGCGAATCGCTTGCTGTGCAATAGGATCATCTACATCTTGGATAGAATCTTCTACTGCAATACGAGAGGTTGCATCAGCTCTATCATTGCGAATTGCTTGTATAGTGCGATCGCTAGTCGGATTATTTTCAATTCCAAATGCACTGCGAATGCTTGTCCTTTCGTATTCCTTCTTCTCTGCAATCTTTTGAGCTTTACCATAAGCTTCGACTGCAGTGCCTGCAAAGCTAATAAGACTACTGACAGCATTTGAGGCAGCGCTAAGCTTTGCCCTACTTACCTTCTGCTGCGCTTCTAATCCAGCGCTCGCCAAGTCCATCTTAGCTTCTTCATATGAGTGCTCTTGCTTGAGAGAGTCAACATCATATTTTTGCTCAATCTCTAAAGCGTCTGCTTCGCGCTTGTTATTGAGCTTTAGAAGACCAGCATCTGCCTGTTGTTGCGCTTTGAGGCTCGTAGTAACAGCCTCTTGTTCACGATACAGTTCACGCCTTTTGGCTTCACCATCTTCGATAACTCTACGACGCTGCTCTTTAGTCGCCTTATCAGTGCTTACAGCTTTTACTGGATTAAATTTTAAAGTCGTTGCAGAACCTTTGTACTTAACTTCGGCAGGCTTGCCTGAGTAAATTCTGCCGCCGCCGGTAGATTGTTGTGTAGCCATATTGTATTAAGCGAAGGCGGGCTGTGTATCTTGGTAAGGATCTACAAAGTTGGGTACTTCTGGAAGAGCCGGCATATAGGGATCGGTTGGTCTCATGCCAAGATTCCCTATAGCTTGATTGTTAGCACCAAGAGCTTGTAGATAAGCTTGATCCATACTGATCAATGACTGCTCATAAGTGCTTTCCATTGCGGCGTCTGATTGAGCTGTTTCAAATTCGATCTGCCGCTCGACATCGTTAACAAGCAAACCAATAGATTGACCCGATCGGCCAGCAGCAAGAATTGCGCCTTTTGCACCGATTGACTTTGCTAGTGCAGACTGCTGAGCAAATGCTGCTTTTTTACGTGCCTCTGACATCTTGGCTTGCTGCTGCTCATACGAGCGATTAGCAGCTTCATTGTTATATTTAATCTGGGTCTGCTTTTCTTCTTTACTTCTTTGATAGCCAATACGATCAGCTTCGTAACGCTTTTGGATGTTGTTACGTTCAGCTTCTACTTGCTGGCGTTGTTGAAGATACTGGTTAGCAATCTGAATGTTAGTTTGTTGTATAGAAAGATTATATTGATCTTGAGCTTGACGCTGTTGAAGAATAATTCTTTGACGTTGTTGTTGTTGACTCTGTAGCATTTGCTGACGTTGCATCTCCTGCTGGCGCACAGCTTGCTGAGCCTGCATGTTCATTTGAGCTTGGGCTTGAGCTGCCTGCTGTTGAGCGGACATAATGCCCATACCAATAGAGGCAACAGTGCCAACTGCAGAGATAGCTACAGCGGCTGCCGTCAAAGGTGCTGCGGCTGCTGCCGCTCCTAATGCTGCACACATAGTTTTACGATTTCATAATATGGAAGAGCATTAGGTCCAGTTGGAACTGTACGCAAAGCGCGAAAACCTAGATGCTTGAGTAATTTGTGGTGGACATCATTTCTGGAATCAGCCAGATTCCATAAAAGCTTGTAGTCAGATTCGACCTCCCTGAGCCAAGCTTTAGCTCCACGCACAAAGGTGTGCGGTTTGGTAGTGATCAATGGAGTGCATAGCATCCATATCTGGCCTTCTGTGGGGCTTAATCGAACGACGCCAGCAATACCTGCTGGACTACCGTCAGTGTCATGAAAGAAAGTAGCGTGTTCACTCATGAGCACCCCAAAAGGAACATGAAGGGGAGACAAACCTGCACCCTTCACTTCCTCTAGGTCTTCTTTGCGTAGATTGTTAAGCACCAACAAACCATCTTTATATGTGGCAGCGCGGTGATACTTAGACATTACATCAGGCG
The DNA here is from genome assembly GCA_003209165.1 of Synechococcus sp. AG-670-B23. Taxonomy (GTDB): domain Bacteria; phylum Cyanobacteriota; class Cyanobacteriia; order PCC-6307; family Cyanobiaceae; genus Parasynechococcus. Next base: position 29,902 of record QCSL01000012.1, read on the forward strand.
AACGCCTCGGTTGTTATAGTGGCCTTCCCAGCGATAACTGGTAATAGATGCGGGAAGTGGATCGGATGCAGTGATGGTGAGCGTGGCATAGTCTCCACGGCTATAGACAGGAATTTGCTGCGTACTAATCTCATCAATAGCTGCTGAGTTAGCAGAATAAATATCTGCAATAGTAGTATCAAGATCAACTGTCTTAAGATCGTAACCTCTACGCTCAATATCGACAGAGTATCGTCCTGAGAAATACAGGTCGATATAGACGTTTTCAATCATAGGAATGTTTAGTCGATCAGACTTCTTTTCTTCTTTGACAAAGAATGAAGGAAGCTTGACCTTCATATCAAAGTCGATACCAAGAATAAAATCTTGATTTGCTAGGTCTTCGTCAACAGTAATAAAAGATCCAGTAGAATCAGATTCAATAGCAGGGCTTCTATACAAGGTGCTAAAGCCTCCAACAGTAAGAATCAATGTGGGCTGCTTACCACTAACAAAAGATCCTGCAGGAAAACGCACAATCTTTTTACCGATTGTTGCTGAGGCTGCAACTGTAGTTTGAGCTTTAAGCAGACTGTGATCAAGACGAGGAGCAAACTTACTTCCGTGTGCAGAGATGGGTGATGTTTTTGGATCATCCAACATCTCCATAGTTAAGAGAATGTGGGAGCTTCCATTACGGCAAACAAAGTAACCAGTGTCATGGTCATAGCCCACCATCTCTACAGGGCTAGGCATGATCCATTTAGACCAACCTGCAAGGCTTCGTTCGTTACCAGTATTAAAGAACTTAAAGGTGTACAGGTTCTCAGTACCATCACCAAAAATACAGAGACTGTTGTTGGGACTAGATGAAGCTAGCGTCAAGCCAGGCGGAATATACTCAGGAACAATCCGTGTATTTTCACTGACAACAGGACGGTTATCAATAGAATCAACAGCCATCTCATATACCTTGGTATAGGTATCAGCCTCGGTACTAAAGAGAATAGAAACACCTGTTTCCAATGGTGCGATTGTGCTGTTATAGCTGTACTGAGACAGTTCTTTTATAGAAACAGTAGATGGGCCAAACGCTGTCTCTGAAGTAGATAAAAGAAATTGACTATTTTCAGCAAACAAAAGCAAGCCTTTAGGAGTACCAAGTGCCGCCTTTAAAGCTGCTGGCTTAGTGCTACTAGCTGCCATATCTATAGGGTCAGCATCACTAACAGCAATAGCAGAAGTAGTAAAGAAATTAAAGAAATCACCAGGCTGACTAAGAACAATAGTGTCACTGCTTAAGAACCCAAGACGGTTCATATAGAAGACCATACCCTTAATGGGTTGACCTACAAATGAAGGGTCAGGGTTTGTTTTCTCATCACCGACTTCGCGAGGTGCCCAACTCAAAGTATCACTGTAAGTAGAAGAAAGCTGTCGGACAGTAAAGTTGCCGTTTGCCTCACGAATCATTGCGTGCGGCATGGTGGCAGGGTTTAGATCTGTAGTGATCCCTGGCTTGTGAGTTTCTTCCCAAGAGCCTTGTCCTGGAATCTCACCAGAAGCCGGAACAAACTTGACGTAATAATCATCAGCAGCAGAGTCTGATGAGTTTCTTACAAGTAAAATTACACCTTTAGTGCATTGTCTAGGTAAAAGGCTAACATCATTGACAGAGCCTTTAATACCGTACAAAGCATTATTGGTTGTACCTCCCTTGGTTTGGATATTAAAATCCCTACCATCAGATCTTTTGACAACAATAACGTTACCAATAGGTGTAGCTGAATAGCCCGATAAAGCTTGGATGGAAGTTGTTAAAGACGAAACAATTAGGTTTACATCTAGTGCTCCAGAACTTGCATTGGTAGGCGTTGTGTAAGAGGCTGTGGCTTCAGAGGCAAAAGAATAACTGAAGGTTTCTTCCTCTACCGTAACCACATAGTTGTCACCATTATGTACCACAGTCGCCCTGTCACCTTTTCTCCAACCAGTGCCACCTGATTTGAGCGTAACCTTGGCTGTGTAAACACTTTTATATGAGTAATTGTTGGTGCTTTGCGTCTGTTGGATATTGCTAACCTCCATGACAATACCAACTTTTTTACCAGCATCATAGTCCGGCTTATTTTGATTACTCCATCTAGGAAGAGCACTAGTCAATACTTCGGTATCAATAATATCAGTGCCTACTCTCCAATCCCTACTGCCAGACATGTCATAGCTGGTAATGTTAAAGGATGGTTTTGTAAATTCATGCTTACCATCACTTCTTTTTTGAATTCGAGTTTCGGCACGAATGCCGATGTTTCCTGCATCAGTGTTAGCAGTAAAGTTATGATAGAGATATGAACCTACAGCAAAGGTATCGGCCTGACCTATTTTTTTAGTGAAGTAACCATTGTGATCATAATCAATATTATGGAGATTCATGCTTCCCGAATGGGTATTATCTCTTATACCTGTGGGAAAAAAATCTCCTTCAATTGTATCTGTGACCAGTGTAGGCTGACAACTAACTGTAATATCAAAGGCTAATCCAGTTTTAGTTTGTTGAGCATTAGATTCAACATAATTAGTTGATCCAGCTTTTGCACAGTTTCCATTGTCATTGCTCTCAAATGAACCTGGCCTAACAGCTAGTTTGGTCGCCCGATAAACTTTCTGCTGTGTAGCAGCCTGACCATCTTTTAAAAAGTCAACGGAATACTGCGTATTGTATGCAACTTGATTGACAACAATAAGAGCTTCAGGATCAGCCTCATCATCAGATGCTGAATCCATACTTACATTCTTTTCTGTATTACAGAGAAGCGTGTAATCATTGATTGTAAGGTGTTGAATATTTTTTGGATTAGAAGCACTTAAGTATTCATAAGCATCAGATGCGATGTTGACGGTTTGCTCTGCACCTGTGTCGGCGTCCCAAACACGGATGCTGGTAGAACCACCACTGGTGTAGATCGCAGAGACATACCTCTCAATCCCATTGCGAAAGATGTTGAACCACTTAGCCCCTGTAGGGACGTTGGTAGCCAGCTCCCCTACAAACTGAGTAGGTGGACGCTTACGGCAACCAAAAGTGGGATCGAGAAGTACGTTTTCGGCTTCCTTCACCTGGCCGGGAAGCTTGAGCGGATCAGGCTGCTGGCTTACACCTCCCAGAAGGTTCGGGACAATTTGAGAGATAGCGGCCATAACTACGGACGAAGGAGAACGTTAATAGGTCGGTGTGCGGATTTCTGATAGGTGTCATCACCATCGCTATCAGCAAAGATTGTGTAGTTACCCTGCTGAGTGTCGTACTCCATGAGAGTTGCGCGGGCGATAGTCTCTTCGCGTTGGCCGAAGCTCACAGCTTCCTGGGATCCAACGGAACGACCGGCAAACACGTTTGCTGCACGAATGGTGATGTAGTTCTTAAATGCTTCGGGCAAATGCTCGAATTCAAAAAGCCATTGGACATCTAGCTCTTGCTGTTTATCAAATGTGTAGGTGTGTTTAACACGGTCGTACAGCTTGCCGTTGCGTATCACGGTCTGTGTACCGTCACCAGGATTAGTGTCGAGCTGCAGCACGTTGTCAGGAATGACAATCTGGTTATTGCTGTCAGGAGTAAACGGATACCCACGCTCCGTGTTAAACTGCCAGCCTTCAGCTAGGACTGCAATAGTAATCTCGTCTAGGATTTGTTCAGCCATCTCCACCAACGGATTGCCTGACTCCAGGTTGGTGACAGGAGCTTGGCCGATGTTAGAAATGATGGTATTGACGGCTTGTAGTTTAGTCGCCTTTTTGATTGCCATTTATTTACTTAGGGAATGGGAAGCCCAAAGGCCCGAGGGCCTAAGGGTGGGTATAGATCAGGCAGCTTGGAGAGAACCAGCCACGGAAACACGCAGGGTGTCAGCACCCATTGCGAGTTTGCCGACCACAAGATCACCTTGGTATTGGACGTTAAAGTCACCAGAGGTGGTTTGGATCGAAGGAGCCACGGAGGTGAGAACACCAGCGGCTTCGCGGTGGAACACCAGACCAGCAAGGTTGGTGTTGTTCACTGCGTAGTCGTTGTTTTCACCAGTGACAGCAGCGTTGTTCGATGCAGTCTTGCCGTACTGAGTAGCCAGCACGTTGGACTTCAGGATTCGGATTCCGGCGATCTGGTAGATGCCGTCGCCCGTTGCAAGCGAACCGCCGGAAGCGCCAAGATCCCGAGACAGGATGTTGGTGTCCACGGAGGAGATCAATTTATAATATTGCGTAGGCGAAAGTACGCAGACCCTCCCGTCCTGGGGGGCATTGCGGGTGTCAAGAGTTGCAGCAGCGGTGAACAGGCCATCAACGATTGCTTGTGCGTTGTTGGTGTTACCAGAACCGATGTTGACTTGGAAGCCACCAGGCTCACCAGTCACCACAGAGTTCTCGGTGGCAGCCTTACAAAGGACGCGACAAATGCGGTCGTCCATGTGCAGTGCGAGAGCCTCACCGATCTGCTTACTCAGCTCAGAACGAGTGTCGTACTGAGAGAGGATCGAATCCAGATCGTAAGTGAACTGGCTGGAGACAAGAAGATCATCCATCAGGATAATTTTCTCATTTGCCTTCAGTGCGGTATCACCCAGGATCGGTTGACCCGGAGTGTGATAGCCAGCACTGAGTTTGCCAGTCAGCAGGAACTGCTTGGACTTACCACCACGGAGGGTGTAATTACGGACCAAACCTTGGAAAATTGTCGCACTATTGAAGGCAGTAAATACCTCCCCAGAGAACAATTTAAGCGCGGTAGCATACTTAGTTGCGTAAGTATTGCCCTGGTTTCCATTCACGGCATTAGGCCGTGTAATGTTTGCCATGTTAGTCATGGTTTTAAATAAATAAGGGGTGTATTAGTTTGCGAATCGATTCTTAGTTTTGTCTGTTTAGGGCCACAGACAGGGCACCGGCACCCAGAGAGTTGTCCACCGCAGTGGGCTCAAAGGGCAATCAGAAGGGGATCCGACTCTGAGGTGTCCCCTTCCTTCAGCTCTAGGCCCCCTATCCCTAGATCCTTAAACCGTTTCTCGGGAATGGTCAAATGTATAGGGGGTCAGATACAAGGCCTCTGAGGGGGCCAGGGATTAACGCTGTTTCAGGTATGCCACACCGCGATAGGTGAGCTTAGTTTTTTTCTCTGCAGCCTTTTGAAGACGGACTGCATGGCGGATCTGAACCTCTTGCATGAGTAACTCCATAAGACCTAGGCCGCGTTCCATGCCTAAGCAGACCCGTCCCTTAAGGGATGAACGTACTTGGAGTTACTAAAAATTCCACTTAAGACCAGCCTTTAGCCCCCATGCTGGATCACCTGAGGTGGTGGAGCCAGCAACTTCGCCATAAACGGAGGCAGAAGGACTGACAGCAACTGAGCCACCCATCTTGCCACTGAGTTCAAGCTGACCCGTTTCGCCCTGAAGAGAGACATAGCTTGGCCCACCTTGTAGATACCAGCTATAAACTCCCTCTTCACCTTCGACGCCGTAGTGAATGTCTGTAACGGTAGCGCCGAGTTGGTTACCGGAATAACCTTGGTTTGCCTCGATATTTAGATAGGGGGAGGCGTGTGCGCCTTGGGCGGCTCCGAAAAGGAGACCAACAATAAGAATGGATTTCATAATTAATTAGAGAAGATCGTTGCTCACCGCTAGACGCGCTTCGACATCAGCGCGGAAAGCAGGATCGGTGTTGTACATGGGGTTTGCAATATCGCGAGCAAGCTCGGCATTGCTTCTGTAAGGCTGAATAGAAGAGGAAGCTTTCTGTCCGCTAATGAGGGGGGCTTCGTACCCAACATCACCACGGAAACGATTGTTCAACGCCTCCACTGCAAAGCGAATTGCAGCAGGATTATTAGTTGCAGTAACAGCGTTGAAGTTTTCGATTTCAGCCTGTTCAAGATTTTGACCGGCCCACGAAATCATTTCTGTGTAGACCTCTTCGCCGCCAATGGATTGCTTAATATCAGCAATCGCTGATTCTTGTAGCTGGGCTTCCTGAGCGTTAGCAGCGGATTGGGAATAATACTGGAGGTAACTTTTGATGAGATCTTTTTGATCCATCTGAGAGAGCCGATCGATAGCTTCGTCAGAGATGGTGCCCGTTTCGTCATACTCCTTACCAAGCTGCTGCATGTAGTCAACAGCTTCGTTAGTTTCCTGAGGCTCGGGCTGCTCATTAACGGTCTCTTCGGTTTCAGTGCGATCATCAGAATCTTCAGTAGTCTCCTGGCCTAGTTTTTTTTCAAGCTCTTTGTAAGCTTTGAGTAACTCTTCGCTAGATTTAAACTTGCCATCGATAAGACCGACGCCTTGATTTTCAGCATCTGCCTGTTCAAACTGGCGAGCTTTGTCTTCAGCTTCTGCCTGAGCAATCCGCTCGCCTTGAGCAAGTGCCTGAGCTTCTGCAGCCTGTTGCTCAGGAGTGAGACCGTCAGAGGTGGTATCAAATGTGGATGTGGTCATTTAGAACTCAGTTACAGTGATGTCACCAAAGCCCGCACTGCGAATCTTTGGTTTGATTGAATACTTACCAGCATCGCCATCACTGGTGCCGGTGACTTTTTTCTGGACTCCGTACTTAATGTCTTTGTCCAGACCAGCTTCAATCTCGGTGGGCTCCCAAGCCTGTTGGGTTTCGGGAGCACCTTCATTACCTTTGAATTCGCCTTTAGGCGTCCGTGCCCTGCGGCGGCTGGGCTTCTTCGGTTCCTGATTGTCCATCTACAAATTGTTTTGTCATTTCTTCGCCAACAGGACTCTTGGCAAGTTGTCCAATTTGTCCCATGACTTGTGCTTGTGCAGCTTGCTGTTGTGCCTGCTGCTGTTCTTGTGCTAGCTGCTCTTCAGTCTTGACAAGACCAAGTGATTCAATACCACTTGCAGCCGCTAGTCGTTTAATAAATTCAGTTGGATTGATGTAACGAGCAAGAGCTTCTGGACCCATGGTTTGAGCCAAGGTTCCAACAAACTCCATCAATGCCTGGCGATCTTGACCACGTCCGACGCCGTTGAGACCAGCGACAATGGTGGGCATCACCAAGCCTTTTGGAAGCGCAGGCAAAAGCTTCTGCCGACGCATCAGTTGCATCTTTCGATTGAGGTAAGGAAGCAACAGAGTGGTAGTCAAGTTGCCGTAGATGCCAGCCAACTGTTCAGACAGTTGCTGCTGTACAGCCATCACCTCAGACGCAGTAGTGCGCTCGCTGTCACGGACCTCAAGAATGAGGAACGCTTGAGACAAACGCTGCGTCAGGTTTGCAATCATGTCTTGGACTGTTTTAAAGTCCGCTGTCTTGCCACCTGTGGTGACGACAGACACGTCATCAGCACGGCCCTGAATGATTGCACCGTTGGCACTATTAGCCAGAGATTGCGGCTTGGTAGTAGAGCTAGGTGACACAAGGAACACAACCTTAGAGGCTGCTGCTGTGCCTTCTACAAGAGACTTCATCAGCCCCTCAAGGCTCACAAGGTCGCCGTAAAACTCTTCCACGCGGCCACGTCCATAACTCTCACCGTCTACACGGGAAAAGGTCAGCGGAACCCAAGGGCTGCTATTGACTGGACTCGATGAACGAGAGCCTGGAATCTCTTTGCCGTCGCACTCTTGATACCAGCGATGCTGTCCATCCTTGAGTTCGACGTGGGTTAGGACAACAGCATCATCTGTCTTGCCCTTGTTAGATCTGCTGGGGACACCCATCTTCGGGCCATCCTCACCAGGCGCATTTACATTTTCATCAGGAGCTGCAGCTTGGAATTGCTTTGGAAGCATTTCCCTGTCAACAATCTCCTTAGTAATGATTTCAGTTACGTTGCCGTCACCATCACGGCACACGACATAGCGGTCGAGAGGATAAACCTTCAGAGCTTTCTTCCCTTGGTAGATAAGACAGTTGCCTGTCACTACCAGATGCTTCATAGCGTTATGCAAAGCCACACGGTCATTTGATTCGTTGACTTGCTGCATAATGATCCTCTCCATTTTATTCAGAGAAAGATCAATTTCAGAACGGACAGCATCATCGACGCCAGGAAGCTGGCTTAGTTCGCCGTCGTTAATTTGAAACTTAAAGAAGGGTACGTTAATGGGGAAGAGTGCAATCAGCAATTTACTGCTGAGCACGTTGGCCGCTCGGGCTCCTGTTGATTGATAAGGGGAATGCAAAGTACCACCCTGCTCAAGACCATCCTCAGTGAGAAGGTAAGGCAGGGTGAGAACTGCACAACGTCGTCCCATATCTAGGAACTGTTGCCTCTCCGCTTCGAGACGCATTAAGCGCCCATACACAGAGCTTTTCATTTATCAGGTAGGGATATTCAGGCCGGTAGATCCAGTGCCACCTCTAGCTACAGCTCCAAGCTTTTTGTCTAGTGGAATGCGAAGGGCACTCGCACCTTTAGAAGCTTGCTGTAGTTCTTTGCGTTTAGATTTGCGCTTTTTAATTACAGGCTCTTTGTCGCTCTGGCCCTCAATCATCACAGGCGGTGGGGCCTGTTGCTGCATCATTGTCATCGGGGCCGGGGGTGCAGGAGCAGGAGTAACGGCAGCTTGAGGAGCCGTGACACCAGGGAGCGGCATAGATGGAGCTAGGGGAGGTTCAGGAGGCTGTTGCGGTGTTGGCATGGGGTTGTTCTCAGGCTCAGGCAAAGGCTCAGGCTTGGGAATTTTTGGTGGTTTGGGAGAGCTACACATTGTTTAGTTTCGCCAATAGATAATCGACAACACTGCGCTGACCAGATCGATACATGATTCGAGCAATGTCATCTTTGGGGCTTGGTGTGAATTGTGGATACATTGCATCTAGCTCTTCGATCAATTTCTTGATTGGCTCTTCGCCTTTGAAGATTTCAGAATGCGTTAGCTCATTAGGCATACTGCGGTAGATCGTTGTTATTAGTCTCGAAAAACGCAGGCATGACGCTGCGACGAGTTTCTTTCAGCTCATCAGCACGGCCTTTTGTGTAAAGGTTGTCGGACTGACGCAGCCAAAAATCCTTGTCTAGATACTTGTTATTAGAAGTACCTAGAAGATCCATGGCCCAGTGAACAGTTGCCTTACGAAGCTTGTTCAAGTTCGCAGTGGGTTTAAGGCCAAGGTCATGTGCGACCATCCCGTGAAGGGCAACGTGAGTAACCTCATCACGGCTGACATCGCTTGCCAAATTGAGCAAACCTGCATCGCCATTGAACCTGTAATAGGGCAGGAGAACAAAGAAAACTGAACGCTCAAGGATTGCAGTCTTCAAAATTGGATGCTCAGGTGATTCAAGCCATGCCTTACGGATCATGGCAGCTTCACGCTCAGCTTTCTTATCAACGCCGTGAGCGTCAACAGCGTATTGAAAGCCAAGGTCATGCTTGTTTTCATCGAGCATGTTGGATTGCAGGGCTGGTATTACGCCCGGATCATCGGGTAGATCTTTTTCCAGTCCTTGCTGCAGCATCTCTTTTACAGGAAGTTCGAGATTACGCAGCGCAAGGCAGCGCTTTAGGGTCTCTTCAGACCCCTCAGCAACTACCCCTTTGGTTACCTGAAGCGGGGTCCAGGAACGTTTACGGGATACAATTTTTGTGTATGCAGACATTTACTCGGCACAGGAAGAACAGAATTGCTCCTCTTCATCTAACGCAAATATGTTTCGGTAGTCATCGTCCTCGATGATCGCAGCAGCATCGTCCTTACGGAGTGTGTCTGGCTGCACCTGCAAGCTGTAATAGAGAGAGGTTTGTGGGGATGCGAACCAGTCCTGGATAAAGTTTTCATCCATGATGATCATGTCTGACCACCAGTTCAAAGAGTATCCATGGAATAGGCCGGTGTCGGTCATCATTTGAACCAGACCATTTGCCACCTTTAGGAACGACTTGTAGCCGACTTCAGTAGCAATCTCTACGTCACCGTAAGAAACAGTCTGAGTACCAAAGGTGGAACTAACCCGGTCAACCTCGCGGTTGATCGGAGGGGCGATCTCTGGACAAGTGGTGTTACCACGCAGGTCCGTGTAGTTGTACGAACAGGTCGCCGTTGGTGCGATGGTAAACGCTCGTTCCATGCGGTTGGCACGGGCGATACGTTCAGCAGCTTCAATACCTTTACGCCACTCAGTTGCAAGCAAAAGAGCAGAGGTATCGCAAAGGGTATAAGGAGTAGTTGTAACAATATCTAGGGCTCTACCAAACTCGGCATAGGAGACACCATGAATGGATAGGTGATTAGCCAAGCCCAGGATGCCAAGGCCAACCTGACGATCCTCTTCGGGGGAAAGATAGTGACCAGATTTATCCACGCCAGTGCGTCCGTGAAGCTCGCACAACTCAGTCATGCCCTGCTGAAAAGCAGGAACAATGTCATCAATGTGCAAAGCACCTGCGTTTACATGGCTCAACAAACATGTACCTTTGGATCTCAGATATATCTCCAAACATACGTTGGAGTAGATACGCTCACCTTGCAGATCCCATTTCATCTTTGACAACCAAATGTCACCATTACGGATGCCATCCAAGATTAGATCCTTGGTTTCTTGAGACGCTTCATTCCACATTTGTTCTGTAACATCAACACAACGCTTTAGCCAAGGCAATTCTTTACGGCTAACTGTGACGTATTCGTTGATGTCTGGGTGACAAATAGTGCAATGACTGACAATCGCACCGGACCTGTATGTGCCACCTCTACGCAACACTTCATTCAAAACAGAAAAGATTTTGAGAAAACTAACAGGCCCAGAACTTATTAAGCCTTTGCCGTTATCGCTGCCTTTAGGACGCAGCTTTGATACGTCAAGAGCACAGCCAGCACCAAAGCGCAGAGCATGAGCAGCAAAGGTGATTGCATCACCAATGCCACCCTCGCCGTCATAACTATCTTCAATGGACATGACAGTGCATGACACTGGAAGGCGACCTTCAGGATTCTCTTGCCACGATTTCACGCGGCCTGTCTTTGCGATAAATTGTGCAGACATTAGATAAGATCAGTAAGGTAAGGGGGATGGTAGTGAGGTGGTTTAATTACTTTTCCAAACTCATTTTTAACGGGCTTACCATCGACAAGCTTGGACATGTTGGATTCAAACACCCGGTCCAATGCTTCATCGAGAGGCCAGCCCATAGCGGCTGAGTATTGAAAACAAACAAAGACCAAATCCGCTAGCTCTTTGAGAAGATGCTCGCGACTTTTTGGATTTTGTATGTATTGAACAGCCTCAGCATGTGCCTCCATAACTTCCTCGTACTCCTCCGAAATCAATCTCTGTTGCGTCGTCGCAGTAGCTGGATTGAATATGCCAATGGGTTGCTCCATCAAACTGCGGAACTTGATTGCTTGGCCCATCAGATCGGGGTGTGTTACTTTCATCTTGTGATGCGATTTCGATAAGTTTGCGGAGGTAGGTTGCTGCCTTTGTAAGATCATCCAGGCGAGACTCGTCATCTTTGTGTCCTGCTCTTACGACATACTTAATAATGTTGCCCTCAAGAAAGTTAAGATCTTGAGCAATGATGAAGTCCCAGGGTTCAATGTCACCTCGGCGGTAGTGGTGTGGATTTGCTTTGCTCATGTAGAACTTTGTTGTAAAAGATTTCTTTCCAATCAGGCCAGAGGTTGACACCATGTGGGATGTCCATACCTCTGTATGCCCGTTCACTCTGCAGAACGTTACGCAGGTAAGTCAGTTCCTGCGGCGTCAGATTCATGCCATGCGTGGATAAGGTTGTTAAGAGTGTTCTTTAAAAGAAAGTTGTGCTTTAAAAGTGTTTGGCAGATCTCAAGCGTTTGCTCAGAACTTGCTTTTTCAATGTCGCCTAAAAGTGTGGCGACTTGAAACTCTTGTTCAAGCGTTAGCTTTGTCACTGGGGGAGGAAGTGGGTTCATTGTACTCACGAGTTACACACTGTAATTCCATTGGCCTCACATTAGTTACACACCTCAGGGTAGTAACTATGCAGATCTTTAAACTGGAACAATGATGCTTTTAGAGTCAGTCTTAGTGATAACTTTTTCATGCCTGGCCGGGTAACAACCACACATGAGGATCTATGTCCCAAGTCCAACTGCAAGTCGATCTTGCAAATCTCGCCACTGAATACATCAGCGACGGAACTAAAACATCAGAGGATTATGTGCGAGCAATCGCCAGACATCTGGTGATCACAGTTGTTGATCTTGCATTAGATCAGGACTGATTCAATTTGCAGGGGTCGATGAGAATCGGCTCCTGCTTTTCTTTATCCCAATCCTCTGCCTGCAAGATGCGAGCTAGTCGGAGGTTGCGTAGTGCATCCTCTTCTGTCTGTCCAGCTTTCTCGTAGGTCTCTACGATCACCTTCCAGTAGTTTCCATCCTTGACTTTTTCAAGGATCTGCTCAGCCTTTTTAGGGCCAATACTTTTGCATCCTTTGTAGCCATCTGTGCTATCACCTGCGAGACATTGCTCCCACAGTTTCATCATTGCGCTCTCAGAGTCCTGTGTGAATTCATCTTTGAGGTTGTAGATGCGACATGGGATTTGCAGCATGTCCTTATCAGGAGAGACAAGAACAAAATTGTCAATGTCACCTTTAGTAGCCAAGATGCCTAGGACATCATCAGCTTCGAGCCCAGGTTTAATCACACTGGGCCAGGTAGCCATAGCCCACTCCTTTAATTTCTTGTAGCCCGCAGGCTTTCGCTTGTCTTTGCGTGACCCCTTGTAGTCAGGGTCAATCTCTTTGCGGAAGTTAGTGGTGTCTGTGAAACACAACAGCAGATCATCAGTGTCAAACCGTTGGCGTAGGTTGCGCCACTCTTGCTTGACGATACGTCTGCCTTCCATAAAGTCTCCGACGATGACAGTAAGGTCAACGGCGTACTCAAGCTCTAGCTCGGCCGCGGCGGCCGCTCGATACAAGAAATAGTCAGCATCAATTAAAAGTTTGGGTGGTTTCATTTATTAGTCCCAAAAAGATTCCCAGCCCTTTGGCTCTTTGCCTCGGGTCCAGCGAATCTCTTCAGTAAGAGGGTTGACGTGGATTACATGGACACCATCTGCTACTGATGCACCTGTCGATTTCCAACACTTGTTTTGATAGCGCATGGATTTGACATCACACTTGAGCTGCTGCTCACCCTGTTGGAGGATAAGATCAACAGCTCCCGTGCAACCGGCGTTTGAATAAACTTCTGCACCACGTCGCCATGCCTCGCGGATGACGTGCAGCTCAAAGAAATCTCCTTTACGGTTGGTATCAGTGGCAATCGGCCCAGCTTTCTCCGATAACGGATTCAGCATCTAGTTCACAGCGGAAGTTAAATTGCTTCTGAACATCTTTCATTGCTGCTACCAATAAAAAGGCAGCTTGTTCAGCATGGTCGGGGTGGACGGAAAGCTGCTGTTCATCATGTATAAATCCCAGCGGTCGATAGTCAAGTTCAGCATCTTGTAAAAGCTCATGGCTCCTAAGTAACCAAGCCTTGCACAAAATTGCGCCACAGCTCTGCAAAAGGTAGTTGGTGGCAGCATATGTTTTGCTGCCTAATCTGATGGGCCTTCCGTCCAAGGCCTTCAGTACACCTGTCTCCGCACGGGATGCGATTGCCTTACTAAGTTCAGCAAACCCATCCAGTCCAGACATAATTGCTGAACGGATACGTTTACCTTCTTTAGCTGCATCTTGTTTGGATGCTCCGGCAGTCAATCCGATGCGAAAGTTCGATCCTCCATAGATCATCGCGTAGGTCACAGACTTACCTGTAGATCTAGAAGTTTTGTAGATGTCAGCCAACTTTGTGTGGATGTCACCTTCAACAACTTCCTTAGAGAACGCCTGCTTATCAAAGGGTCCTAAGTAATGCCCAAGACAACGAAGCTCTAGGCCAGAAGCATCAGCTCCGACCTGAACTCTTCCTTTACCTGGACCCCAAAGTTTTCTGTACTCAGTTTCACTTGGAACCTGTGCGGCGTTGGGACGCATGTGAATTTGTCTGCCCGTGTTTGTATTAAGAACACAGGAGTGGTGGATCTTACCCTTGATTGCAAGTTTGAGCCAAGAATTTTGTCCCTCACTAAGTTGGCCTAGATGTTTTTGAAGTGTCAGGATACGGGCGAATTTTATGGATTCGTCTGTACCAATCTCCGTCAAAATTTTTTCATCAATTTTTGGCCGACCTGTATCAGTCAACTCACGAGGGTTCCATCCTCTAAAGTTCTGAAAAGCAAAGGCAATGTGCTGACGGCTTGTGGGATTGAATTCCTTAAGCCGTGTCATGGTTGCCCCCTCTACATAGCCCTTGGTTTGATTTGCTCGTTTAGGAGTGAACTGACCACCATCAACCATGTGAAAGGTGTCACGCATCTGTTCTGAAAAAAGCTCCAGTTCAGACCGCAGCTTGCTTTCCAGTTCATGCGCTTTGCGGACATCAAAGTCCCAGCCTTCCCTTTCTTGCCATGCCATCACCTCAGCAAGGCGATGCTCTGTCTCAATACAAGCTTTGTACTGTTCCAGCTTTGGCTCAAAGAGTTTGCATAGTTCGACATTGACTGCCACGTCTTGGATGCAGTACGCCAGCATCTCTGCTGAATACTCTGACCAATCCGTGGTCTTGCCAAACTCAGACTTGTAATGTCCCAGGCGATAACCCCAGCTCTCTAGTGATGCCCGGCCATATAAGTTGCCTGGCATGTTAGGTGGCTTAGATCTAAAATCTCGATCCAACAAATCGGTAAAAAACAACCGACTCAAAATCAAGGTGTCATAGATCTTTTTGGGTTTGAAGAACGGGTAGATCTCTCTGATGAACTCAGTGTCAAAGGAAAGGAAGTTGTGCCCCCATACCTCTTCGGCTTCCATCAGATATTTAATGCCAGTAACAATGGGCTCATTGTCTGAACCTTCATCGTCATAACAAATGACCTGACCCGTATCGAGATCTTGTGTAACCAAACAATGGATGACTGGACTGTCTTGTCTAAGAAGTCCATTCGTTTCAATGTCAGCAACTAATCTCATAGGTTCATTGCCTTGCATTCTTTTAGCTCCTGATGCAAAGCGTCAAAACAGGCAGTGCCCCCAATCCATCGATCTAGTTCAATCCCGTGGGAATCAACTAACAGCATGGTTGGAAACAAATCAATCTTGTAAGCCTCAAGCAATGCACTGTGATACTCCTTACGAAGCACAGAGATTTGATGTACTAAATCAGGCTCTCTCGAAATGATTGATTCCAATCGTTGAGCAACTCGCCCACATGGTGAACAATTCTCTTTTTTAAATAAAACAAGATGCTTCCTAGAAGTCGGAGTAGACATCATTAGATGCAGGTGCAGGAGTGAGGGATTCAGTAAGACGGCCAGTTTCCTGGCTGTAGGTGAGGGTTCCAGCAGGGCCTGTACGGCCTGTGAACCTGTTTTTGAGAACGACAAGTTCAGCGGAGTCATCACCTCCACTAATGTTTCTTTGAACGGCTATGCAAACATCACAAAGCTGAACAATTGAATGCGATCCTCTCAACATTTGTAGAGAGATCTTTGCTCCATCCTCTGGACCTTTGTCACCTTGAGAGCGGCGAAGATGAGAGATAAGGAGCATTCCACACCCACTTTCTTCACAAAAAGACCTGAGCATTGTCATGCACTTGTCTATTGTTTGTCGCTCATTGTCCATCTCTAGTCCAGAGATAAGGATGGATAGGTGATCAAGAATGATCCACTTAACGTCGTGATGAGCAACTAAAAACCGGATGTCATTAAGGATATGGTCGAGATCAATACTCCCGAAGCCATCCCGAAGGAATACGCGACCACCACCCAGACTGCTATCAAAAGCGGTTCTGAGTTCGTCTGTTGGAACTTCATTATTCAAGTGAAGTGGTTTGTTTGCTTTGATACTCATCAGTCTCAGAGCAGTTCTCTTGACTGATTCTTCGAGTGCAATGTATCCAATTGAGCCAACATCTGAGTCAACTAAGTGACTACAAATCTCAGCAGCTAGCGTAGATTTGCCCGTTCCTGAGCCTGCGGTAAGGACCACAAGTTCTCCCGCTCGCAAGCCGGAAGTAACAGAATTGAGAGAAGGGAAAGGATAATCAACATCGCTTGTATGTAAAGGTGTAGATACAAGCTCGAAGAGTGTTCGTCCATCAACAATAGAAGCAGGCGTATAAGTTCGTTTATTCCAGATAGCTTGACGGATAGCCTCACTATCACCAGCTTGCAAGGCATCGCTCGCATCCTTGTACTCAGACAAGGAAGCTAGAAACGCCTTACCAAACGGGAATAATTGAACGCATTCTTCGGCCGCGGCCACTCCTGCAGAGTCTTGGTCGTACATGAAGATGACTTCATCGAAGCCCATCAGGTACGGCAATTGAGCAGAAATAGCCTTTTTTGCAGCCTTGGCACCATTGGGAACTGACAAAACAGGCCATTTTGGTCGGCATTGATACACAGAAAGCGCATCGAGTTCCCCTTCGGTAATAACAACAGACTTGCCACCACCGAATAATTGCTGCCCAAAAAGCTGGTCGTCGCTGTTTTTGCCGTGCCAACGGAACTCCTTGTTAAGAGTTCTTTCTTTGTATCCAACGATTCGACCGGCTTGATCGTGATACGGAAACCGTATTACGGGGCCTTCATCGACTCGGACGTTGAACTTCCTGAGCGTATCCTCATGAAGTCCTCTGGACTTGATCCCGGTAAAATCTCCTGAATAGTCGATTGTTTTAGCTCGGTAGTGAGTTTTTTCTTGACCTGATTTCTCAGGAAAATAGGTGTATCCACAAGAAAAGCAATGACCGTGATCATCACTCCAGATGCAATAAGCATCACTGCTAGAGCAGGACGGACACGCAATGTGTCTCTGGACGATGAAGGTTTCTTGATCATCCGTTGTCAACATCTTCAAGAATTTCTAGGTATTCGCGGAGAATGTCGATAATTTCCACGAGGGGTGTGCCCTCCCGTTCTTGGTCATAAACCCAAGAATCGAGTTTATAGAACACATCTGTTTCAAGACTCATGACAGCCAATCGTCAGGAATGTAGGGATAAATGCACCACTTGAATCCATGCTTATCGCACCAATCCGAGTAGCGAGTTTTAGAGTTACGGGTAAGTGTGTTGTTTCGTTGAAACACAAACCTCAGATCTAAGTCAGGATGTTGTTCCTTAAGAGCAACATGTTTCCGCCTTTCTGATGGTTTGAAGAATCCTTTTATCTCTAAGACAACACCATTCCTCAAAATAAAGTCAGGTGTGTATCGAGACTCCAACACATATTTGAACTTTTGCGCCTCATACAAGAAGGGAATGTTCTTGGATTCCAGTTGCTCAGCCACCCGCTCCTCCAAACCGGAGCGGAACTTAAGCATTAGAAATCGTATCCCCCAGTAGCAACAGGCTCAGGATCTGCCTGCCTTACTTGTGGCTCACTTGACTTAAATCCTTCGGTTGTTCCCAGCATTGAAAGCACATCTTCAGTGGAAAGAGATCCACTATCGGCTGCACCATTCATCGCTTGGAGTTCAATAACCTGGACACCCAGCACCTTAAGAGTTGTACCCTTGTTCGGCTTTGTGTAAGGAGTTTGTTGACAAACGATTTTAACTTTGGTCCCTTTAGCAATAGTTTTAAGGACACTAAGATGGATAGGATCACCATTGGAATCGACGAAGACAGGACGCGCACGGCCTGTTTCACCGTCGAAGCTGTACTTAACTAGACCCTCTTCATCCCATTTGGGTACATTTGTAGCAACCCTACCTGAGACCTTTGTTTCTACCCAAGCAAGTAATTCTTCGCGGTCTTTCTCTGCATCTACCAGCACAGAATCTGGCAAACGAAAGCTAAAACAGCAATTATTGTACTTGCCGCGGGGTTCACCTAAATTGATGAATCCTTCGAGGGTGGTGTTAAAAACGTAGCGGTTTTTGGACATTTGGTGTTAAAGATCAAATAATTTGTAAGACCTGATGTAACTTTCCAACTCTTCTTCAGAGAGTTGTTTTAACTTAGGGTCGCCATATGCCAGATACCAGGCATATTCTTCCTCCGTAAGTTCGTCAATTTCTTGTTGAGATAGCTCCATGAGTGGACGGTAGATTCCGTAGAGAGTAAAAGGTGTGTACCCAACCCAGTGATGCCAATAAAAAAAGGGGCTTGTGGCCCCCTAGGTGTGTATCTTTACATAGTACCTGAAACTAGCGCGTCTACCAATTCCGCCACATCCGCTGGCGTGTCGAGTTTCGACCGGAAGAACATAGGGCATCACCGATCCCTGGCTGCCACAGCTCAATAACAAACTATCCAGTTTGAACGCCGGCCGTCTAGACGGTCTCAAAGACTGTTGGCAAAATCCAGACTTAGGGGATCAGCTCATCGATGATGGTCGTTGCAGAAGCGTCTCAGGAGAGTCTCAAGCGACGCCTCAACGTCAGCGGCGGCCATGGTCTAAATGGCACGCTTCGCGTCAGCGGTGCTAAGAACTCTGCACTGGTGCTGATGACAGCAAGCCTCCTCAGCGAGGAGACCATTGAACTCACCAATATTCCGTCACTAACAGACATCGATGGCATGAGCGCCATCCTTCGATCTCTCGGGGTGCGGGTGGATAGAAGGGCTGACCGCATTCGCCTCACCGCTGCCGAACTCAGCGGCTCAGCCCCCCCATACGAACTGGTCAACAGTCTTCGTGCAAGCTTCTTCAGCATCGGCCCCCTGCTGGGACGGATGGGACATGCCAGGGTTCCCCTCCCTGGGGGTTGCCGCATCGGGGCACGTCCTGTCGTGGAGCACATCCGAGGGCTGAAAGCCCTCGGCGCCGTCGTCAACGTTGAGCATGGCATTGTCACGGCCTCCGTGCCGGGCGTTAGGAAACGCCTGTCAGGCGCTCAAATCGTTCTCGATTGCCCAAGCGTGGGCGCCACCGAAACCATTTTGATGGCCGCGGTTCTTGCTGACGGTGTCTCCAGAATTGAAAACGCTGCTCAGGAACCTGAAGTACAGGATCTGGCCAAACTGCTAAACACCATGGGAGCACGCGTCACCGGCGCTGGCGGCCCGGTGATCACAGTTGAGGGAGTGGAACGGCTATTGGGTTGCAGCAACTATCCGGTGATTCCCGATCGGATCGAGGCCGGAACCTTCCTAATGGCTGCGGCAATTACGCGCTCACCACTGCTGGTGGAGCCCGTAATTCCCGAGCATCTCAGCGCTGTGATCCAGAAGCTTCGGGATTGCGGCTGCAACATCGACATCATGGGGAGAACCGTGAGGATCACCCCAGGCGAGATCACTGCGGTTGATATCACCACCCAACCTTTTCCAGGGTTTCCAACCGATCTGCAGGCACCGTTCATGGCCCTGATGTGCACGGCCAAGGGGACCAGTGTGATCAGCGAAAAGATTTACGAAAATCGTCTGCAGCATGTGGCCGAACTGCAGCGCATGGGTGCGTCCATCCGTCTCGAGGGCAGCACAGCCATTGTCGAAGGCGTGGCTCAGCTGAGCGCAGCCCCTGTCACCGGCTCAGACCTCCGTGCAGCCGCAGCCATGGTCCTGGCTGGCCTTTCCGCTAGGGGTATCACTGAAGTTGCTGGCCTGAAGCACCTCGATCGGGGCTACGACGACCTTGAAGCCAAGCTCAGCGGTGTGGGTGCTGAGGTGAAGCGCAACATCTGCTAAAGCGGGGCCCTTCGATCAATACAATCCCTGTGTGGGAGCCTGGCGGAATTGGTAGACGCAGCTGACTCAAAATCAGCCGGCCACTGGTCTTGGGGGTTCAAGTCCCCCGGCTCCCATCCATCCGCTGTGATGAACACATACGGCCGTTTTCCTTTAGCTCTGGCCAAGGGGAAAGGGTGCTGGGTAAAGGACAACCATGGGCGTCGCTACCTGGATGCAGTCGCTGGCATCGCCACCTGCACCCTGGGCCATAGCGACAGAGCAATGCAGCGCGCTCTGCGCAAGCAGCTGGGACGGCTCCAGCATGTATCGAATCTCTATCGAATTCCTGAACAGGAGCAGCTGGCCAGCTGGCTGGTACGCAACAGCTGTGCCGACAGCGTTTTCTTCTGCAATTCCGGAGCTGAAGCCAATGAAGCCGCGATCAAGCTGGCCCGCAAACACGGCCATCTACGGCGCGGCATCGAACAGCCCGTGATCCTCACGGCAGCAGGCAGCTTCCACGGCCGAACCCTCGCGGCGGTTACCGCCACCGGCCAACCCCAGTACCACAAGGGTTTTGAGCCCATGGTGACTGGGTTTGATTACTTCCCCTACAACGATCTGAAGGCCCTCGAAGCCCTTATCAACCGCCACGAACAGCCCGGCCCCTCGGTCGCGGCTGTTCTGATTGAACCCCTACAAGGTGAGGGTGGTGTCAACCCTGGAGACCGCACTTTCTTTTCACGCTTGCGCGAGATCTGCACGCAGAGAAATATTTTGTTGATCCTTGATGAGGTGCAGGTGGGTATGGGGAGGAGCGGCCGCCTTTGGGGCTACGAGCAGCTGGGCATCACCCCTGACGCCTTCACCCTGGCCAAGGGGCTTGGCGGTGGCCATGCCATCGGCGCCTTGCTGGTGAACGCATCAGCTGATGTGTTTGAACCCGGCGACCACGCCAGTACCTTCGGCGGCAATCCCTTCGCCTGTCGGGCGGGGTTGACGGTGGCCACAGAAATCGAACGACGCGGTCTGCTGACCAATGCCACAGCCCGCGGTGAACAACTGCGCGATGGGCTCCAAGAGCTGGTGGTCTGCTTCCCCGAGCACCTGCAAACCGTGCGGGGCTGGGGCCTGCTTCAAGGCATCGTAATCCGGGAGGGCAGCAGTTGGACGGCCCCTGCGCTGGTGAAAGCCGCCATCGATCACGGTCTGCTGGTGGTCGCGGCCGGTCCCTCAGTGCTGCGGATGGTGCCCCCACTGACTATCAACAAGCACGAAGTCCGCGAGCTGCTGCGCCGTCTGGCGGCGACCCTCTCCAGCCTGAGCTGAGTGGATGATCTTTCTGATCTGATCCCACGCTTCGACTTGCGTGGCATGGATCTCCAGTTGGATCGCATGCATGCGGCCCTCCACGAGCTCGACCATCCCTGTCGGTCGATTCCCGCGATTCAGGTGCTGGGCACCAACGGGAAGGGATCCATCGTCAGCTTTCTGGAATCAGCCCTCTGCGCCGCCGGCCTCCGCTGCGGGGTCACCACCTCACCTCATCTCGTGAGCTGGTGCGAACGCATCCGGATCCAGGGAAAAGCCATTGACGTTGAAACGCTGCGCTCCCAATTGCAGGCCCTGCAACCCCTAAGCGAACGGCATCGGCTTACCCCTTTTGAACTGCTCGTGACCGCAGCCTTCTCGACGTTTCAACGGCATGCCTGCGAGCTGCTGTTGCTGGAGGTGGGGCTGGGGGGACGGCTTGACGCGACCACAGCACATCCATGCCGCCCCGTGGTTGCTGTCGCCAGCATTGGCCTGGACCACTGCGAGCATCTGGGCAACAGCCTCACCGCCATAGCAACCGAAAAAGCAGCAGCGATCCCGCCCCAGGCCACCGTGATCAGTTGTGCCCAAGATCCTGCGGTTCAGAAAGTCCTGGAGGCAACCTGCAAGTCACAGCAAGCCAACCTCCGGTGGGTAAAGCCGCTGGATTCAACCTGGCAACTGGGCATACCCGGCGCGATTCAGCGAAGCAACGCAGCTGTGGCCCTCGGTGCCTTGCAAGCTCTCTCGGGCTTGGGCTGGTCGTTGCCTGAATTCGTGATCCAAGAGGGCTTCGCCACAGCCCGCTGGCCCGGTCGCCTGCAAACAGTGCATTGGGGGGGGCCACCAGCTACGCCTGGATGGAGCCCACAATCCACCGGCCGCGGTGCAACTGGCCGGAGAACGCAGCCAGTGGAGCGACGCAGCCAACGGTGTGATTTGGATCCTGGCGATTCAGGCCCACAAGGACGCTGTCGCCATGATCCAGGTCCTGCTGCAGCAACAGGACCTGGCCTGGATCATTCCAGTGCCGGGCCACAAGAGCTGGAGCAGGTCGGAGCTGCTCCAGGCTCTGCCTCAATTCAGCCACCAGCTGCAGGAGGCCTGCGGCCTTGAGACCGTGCTGCACCAACTCAGCAGCGACGGATGGCCGACGCCGATGCCGATTGTTGCCGGATCGCTGTATCTGATCGGGGACCTGCTCTCTCGGGGCGTCGTAACGGCAGAGTGAGCACAGCTTGCACGCAGACTGTGCTTCGAATCTCCTGGGTGCTGAGCCTTCTCCTGCCCCTTCTGTTTATGGCAGCGCCTGCCCCAGCCCTGGACACTTCAGCTGGGGTAGGACTTCAGGACCGGGCCCTGTTCCAGGAAAAAGTGGACTACACGCTTACCA
>QCSL01000013.1 GCA_003209165.1 Synechococcus sp. AG-670-B23
TTGTTGATCCGAAGAGGACGGCCCATCAATTCCGCACCCTGCAGTCCTTCAATCGCTGCCTCTTCGGTGGACTCATCAGCCATCTCAATGAAGGCAAAACCACGCTTGCGGCCTGTATCCCGCTCAAGGGGCAGCGCACAGTTGATCACTTCACCGAACTGGGCAAACAGTTCAATCACATCTTCCTGCTCTGCGCGGAAGGGAAGGTTGCCGACAAAAATGCTCACGTTTTGCGTGGACCGGGTACGAAACAGTGGACCGATGAGGCCTTGAACATTGCCTTCGGGCCATGACTCCGGAACGAAGTGACATACCTCTGGCTTTTTAAGCGTAGACCCGTTTATGGGTGTAAGTCATCCCACCGGTTGAGTTCCGTTGAAACGCTGTAACCAGCTCTGAAGCTGTTCATCAACTCGCTCAAATCCCGTTCCACCTTCACTGCGACGGGCGGCCACTACGGCTCGGGGAGCAAGGGTGTCATGCAGATCCGTCTCAAAGGCCGGATGGAGTTCCTGCCAAGCAGCCAAATCAAGATCCCTCAACAGACAACCCTGTTCGAGACAACGTCGGACGACAGCGCCGACCAATTGATAAGCCTCGCGAAATGGAACACCGCGAGACACCAGATAGTCGGCTACATCAGTTGCATTGGAGAAATCCTGCTCCACCGCTTCATTGAGGCGCTCCACTCTGAAATCAAGGCCTTCCTCAAACAAAATCGCCATCGCCTCAACACAATCACGTGTTGTGCGGAAGGCATCAAACAGCGCCTCCTTGTCTTCCTGAAAATCCTTGTTGTAGGCCAGAGGAAGACCCTTGATCATGGTCAGCAAGCCCTGGAGATGTCCGAAGACCCGTCCGGTCTTTCCCCGAACCAACTCGGGCACATCAGGATTCTTTTTTTGAGGCATCAGGCTGCTGCCTGTAGCACAGCGATCGCTGAGCCGCACGAAGCCAAATTCCTCGGACGCCCAAACGATCACCTCTTCCGCCAGACGGCTGAGGTGCACCATGACCAAGGAAGCTGCCGCAGAGAATTCAACGCAGAAATCGCGGTCGCTGACCGCATCGAGGCTGTTGGCATAAACCGCTGAAAAGCCCAGCTCCTTTGCAGTGTGCTGGCGATCAATCGGCACCGGCGTGCCCGCCAGAGCAGCGGCGCCGAGCGGGCAGATGTTCACGCGTTTCCTCACATCCTGAAGACGCTCGCGGTCCCGCTCCAGCATCTCGACATAGGCGAGGAGGTGATGGGCAAGACAGAGCGGCTGGGCCCGCTGCAGGTGGGTGTACCCGGGAATCATGGTGCGGCGATGACGATCAGCCTGGGTCAGCAGTGCGCCCTGCAACCGCAGCAAATCCTGATCCAAGCCATCCAGCCGTCGCCGCAGCCAAAGGCGTAGGTCTGTCCCAACCTGATCGTTGCGACTGCGTCCGGTGTGCAGCTTCTTGCCCACCGGACCAAGCAAAGCGATTAGTCGACGTTCGACGGCGAAATGAACATCCTCATCGGCCAAACCAGGCGTGAAAGTGCCAGACGCAGCCTCGGCGCGAACCATCTCCAGGCCCTCCACCAGCTGCTCAGCTTCCCCCTCGGTGATCACTCCCACTCCAGCCAGCATCCGGGCATGGGCGATCGACCCATCGAGATCCTCCTGAAGAAGGGTCAGGTCAAAACCAATGGAAGCGTTGAATTCCTCGATGAAGGGATGCAGACCCTGCTCAAAACGATCGCTCCAGGTGCCAGCAGCACCACCGGTCACCCCACCAGCCATCAGTTCTTCCATCGATTTCCTCAGCTTGTCAGGCGATTGACCGTCCCTGCACACTCGGCAACGTGACCGCCTCAGGAACTTTCAGCACCACGAGGGATGCGTCATCCTCCAGCTGACGATCCGGACCAACAAAACGATCCAAGCGTTCAAACAAGCTTTCAAGAATTCCCTGTGCTCCCTGACCACTCCGACAGGCCGTTTCAAGGGCACGAATCAGCCGCGCCTCATCGAAGCGATCGCCGGTGATCCCCGGTGCTTCCGTCACACCATCGGTGTAATAGAGCAACACGTCTCCCGGCTCGAGGCGAACCTCGCCAAGAGCGAACTCAGCCTCAGGTTGGAGGCCGATCAGAAGGCCAGCGGCATCGAGTCGGATGATAACCCGTCGCTCGGCACGCCAGAGCAGGGGCGGGTTATGGGCCGCGTTGGCATAACGCAACCGCAGCGTGCGCGGATCCAGATCGGAATAAAACAGCGTCACAAACCGGTGCGACTGGGCGAGGTCTTCCTGCGCCAACTGGTTGAGGTCATGGAGAATCCGATCGGGTGGCAAACCGCTGAGAACCTCAGCGCGCAGCATCCCCCTCAACATCGTCATCAGCAGACCAGCGGGAACACCTTTGCCCATTACATCCCCCATCACCAGCGCCCAGCGACCCCGCTCACGGCGTCGGCCGATCAGTTCCGGACGGGTGGGAATGAAGTCGTAGTAATCACCCCCCACCTGGAAAGCAGGCCGGCAGCGCGCGGCCAGGTCGACGCCCTCGATCACAGGGCAACGATCTGGCAACAACTGGGCCTGAATCTCTGCACCAATGCTGAGCTGTCGATCCACCCGCTCATGGCGGCGGGCGTCCTGCAGCATCTGATCATTTTCGATCGCAACACCAGCAAGATCCGCCACCAACTGGACGTACCGACGGTGCACCTCGGTCCAGACCAACGACCCTTGGCGGGCATAAACGAAGAGGCGGCCCCGCGTCCGACCACGGGCCGTCACAGACGTGGCAAACAAAGCCGCTTTGGGAAGGCAACGTTGAACCAGACGGTCAAGCGCCAACAGTTGCTGATCGTCGCTGCCGAAACCCACAAGAGACCCGGGTTCAAAGGCAGCTAGACGTCGCAGAAGATCCTGGGACATCTCAGCCGGACTCCCGTGCAGCTGATCACGCCAGAGGCGACCATCCGACTGAAATGGAACGAGTAAGGCGCCCTCGACTCCCACCAGCCGCGAGGCCACGACAGGCACAAGCTCAAGAAAGCGTTGGAGGTTGGTGAAGCTGCGGAGGGCAAACCCCAAAGAGACCAAAAGATCCTGGTTGCGGCGCTGTTCGCTGCTGAGGCTGTCGAACAGCTGACGCAACGAAGCCATCGCCTCTGGAGAGGGGTTCCCGGTCCGCTGCTGAGGGCTGGGATGACGTCCGGGCGGCTTACTGCTCAACCTCGCCACCGCCAGGATACGAAACCTAGCAACGCTTCAGCGTCCAGCCAGCAGAGCCTCCACGAATTCAAAACTGTTGAAGGGGCGCAGATCACGGATTCCTTCACCAGCGCCGATGAAACGAATCGGCAATCCGGCCTCGGACGACACCGCTAGGGCAACGCCACCTCGGGCTGTGCCATCGAGTTTGGTGATCACAACACCGGTCAGGCCGGCCGCCTGGGCAAAAGCCATGGCCTGGCGAAGACCGTTCTGACCCTGGCTTGCATCGAGAACCAGCAGGGATTCGACCTTCGCCTCTGGGGCCAAACGGTCAATGATCTTCCTGACCTTTTGGAGTTCTTCCATCAGGTTGTGTTTGGTCTGCAACCGTCCAGCGGTATCCACCAACAGCAGATCAGAACCCCGCGAGCGGGCAGCGCCAATGGCGTCAAACACAACGGCAGCGGGGTCGGCATTGCTGCTGGGGTTCGACACGACAGCAACATCACTGCGCTCTCCCCAGACCTCAACCTGCTGAACAGCTGCAGCCCGAAAGGTGTCCGCGGCGGCTATCAGAGCCGAGTAGCCGCTGCGAACAGCCAAGTTGGCGAGTTTTCCCAGGGTGGTTGTCTTACCAACGCCATTCACCCCCACCATCAACCAAATATTGAGGCGATCCCGTTCCGGCGCCAGAAGAGGAACACCACTGGCCTGGATCGGCGCATCCAACAAGCCACGCAGCTGTTCCTTGAGGAAGCGAATCCCTTCCGCAGGATCGACCACCTCCTCATTCATACGCTGGCGCAAAGCATCCAGCACCTGATCGGTGGCCTGCACACCAGCATCAGCCCTCAACAACAAGGTTTCAAGATCGTCGAGAACCTCTGGCGTCAGGGGGTCGTCACCGAGATTCTCGAGAAGGCTGGTGACAAACCCCTGACGGGTCTTTTCAAGTCCACGTCGCAGCCGGGCCAACCAATCGATTTCCTCGAGGGAGACCTGATCGACGCGACGGCCCTGGGCCGCAAGCACCTCTGCAGACCAGGTGAAATCCTGATCAAAGTCACCCAGCTGCGGCTCTTCTGAGTCGACTGCTGGCGCAGGAGTGGGAGCCGGCGTGGGTGCAGGGAGAGCCTCAAGAGCCCTGTTATCCAGATCCTGCTGACGCTGCTGACGCTGAGCGGCGGCCTGCTCCAGCAACGAAAGTCCAGGGGCTGGTGTTGGGGACGGCGTCGATAAAGGTTCTGGCGTTGATGCCGGCGTTGGTTCGGGACTGGGCGAAGGGGTGGGCTCCGGGGCAGCTGGAGTGGAATCGGTCGCCGCCTTTTGCTGGGCCTTTAAGCGGGCATAGGCCTCACGGGCCCAAGCCAGAGCCTCGTCTTCTTCCTCACTTACTGCAGGAGCTGGAGAGGGCTCCGGCGCTGCTGAGACGGGAGCATTAGTCACTTCCGGGGTCGGCGGAGGTGTGGGCGTCGGCTCAGGCTTCGGAGACTCTTCAGCCTGTCGTTCGAACCAGTTGAACACCATCAGGGTGATGCTTTGGATTGAGCGTCATGGAAGCGACGCAACACGCCATTGATCATCCGGCGACCCTGCCCATCGCTGTAACGGTTGGCCAGTTCAACCGCCTCGTTGAATGCCACCGGGGCTGGAGTGCGCAGACTTTCTAGATCAACAACAGCCAACCGGAGGATGTCACGATCAATCCGCGGAAGTCGCGTCAGTCTCCAACCCTCCATCGCCTGATCCAGCCGTTTGTCAATGCCCTCGCGCTGGGTGAGCACCCTCTGAACCCGCTCCAAGGCACCGCGGCGAATCTGCTCCTGATCGCCAAGTAACAACAGCCGAGGTAACTCAAGACAGGCGGACAACCCATTCAGCACCAGTTCAGCGGAACTCAAAGACGCCCGGAGATGGGTGCGGACGGTGTCATGGGTTTCGGTTTCGCCCTGCTGCAACTCGCTGTCCAGCAGGGACTGCTGCGCCTGATCGAGCTCTGCAGCACTGGCATCAAGCGACTCACGCCAGTGCTGGGTAAGGGTGTCGAGGGCCTGGTCCAGGATCGAATCAAGGGCCAGATCAGCGACTGAGGCTGACTTCTGCTCCGGCACCTGTCCAAGCACCAGCAAGGCCAGCTCGCGTGTAAGAGATCGTGTCGCCATGACTCAGCTGGAAGGAGATGCAGAAGCCCGTAGCTGGGCCATCAGGCTGGAAAAACTTCGATTTACAGGAGCTTCACGATCGTCAGGGTTGACGATGCCGGCCGAAATGATCGTTCTGAAGGCTTCTTCAACACTGATGTCAAGCTCTCGGACGGACCCCGCAGGAACAAGGGTGTACCAACCGGTGGTGGGATTCGGAGCGGTTGGAATGAACACACTCAACAGGGGATCCTTCAGATCAGATTGAAGTGAAGGACCAACCTCTCCGGTCACGAAACCAACGCTGAACAATCCCTCTCGGGGGTATTCAACGAGAACAACACGACGGAACCGCGTGGAGTTGTCGCGGAAGAAGGTCTCAAGCAGTTGCTTCAAGGTCTTGTAGACCGATCCTGCCAGGGGGATCCGGCTCAAGGTGCCTTCACCGAACTCCAACAGCCAGCGACCCACAATGTTCCGGGCCATCAAGCCGATCAGAAGGATGCCCATCAGGGGCACTGTGAGACCGAGAGCCAGATTGATCAAATCCTGAAGCAGTGGATTCAGGGTGATGAACGGATTGAACTGCTTCGGAATCGAGGTCAGGAACGCCAGAACAAATCGACTGACGATCGTTGACAGCCAAATGGTGGTCGCCAGTGGAATCACCACCAGCAACCCTGCGATCAGGTCGTTCTTTAGATCCTGCCGAAGCCTTGCAGACAGCGGCAGATCAGGTCTGGGATTGGACTGGACCAAGGAGCTACTGCGCCCAGCTTTGGGTTAGGTCTGACCAACCTAACTAGCGGTCAGAGCACTGCCGTAAACGCGAGCAGCACAAACGCAACA
Organism: Synechococcus sp. AG-670-B23; assembly: GCA_003209165.1. Classification (GTDB taxonomy): domain Bacteria; phylum Cyanobacteriota; class Cyanobacteriia; order PCC-6307; family Cyanobiaceae; genus Parasynechococcus. The sequence continues at coordinate 6,186 of QCSL01000013.1, forward strand.
GCAAGAACCACAGCCGTGATGGTTCCACCGATGAATCGCTGCTGGGATTCACGGGCCTGGCCAGCCTCAACTGTCTTGAGTTGCGCCTCCATCTGGGCGATCTGATCGTCCACCATCTTTTCTGCCGCCCGAAGCTTGTCTTCATCAGTGGCATCGGCAGCAAGTTGACCGGCCTGGGCCAGCTGCTCGCCCAAGCTCGTGACCTGCGCTGCATCAGCGCGGAAGGCTCGAGCGTCTTTGAGAGCTTCGCGACCCTGTTCAAGATTGCGCTGGCGGGCTAGGTCACCCGCACCCCCATCGAGGGACATCGGCACGGCAACAACCATGCCAAGGGCCAACAGTCCTGAAAGTACGGCGATCAGCAACCGCAGAGGACTGCGCTGCTGCTGAGGGTGATCCAGCCGTGACCCAATGAGGCAAATCAACAACCCGGCAAAACCAAGGGGAGCCAAAGCAACCAGCGGACCGGTGACCTGCGGGCGAGGAGCCCCGACACTCCAGTCGACACCAACAAGAACAGCCAGCATCTGCAGGACGAGGATCAGGACGAGGGTCAAGCCGAGCCACCGCAGCAAAGGTGCAAGGCGTCCTGTCTCAGTGCCGGTCACAGAGAAGATGCTGAAGAGCGCCCAACCTTAAGGTCGATGCAAGGGCATGTCACGGATCAACAAACGCGGTTAAGTCAGGCTTTGAAGCGCCTCGCCGCTGAGGAGGGATTCAATCCCGTTGGTATTGCCAGGATCCCAGGAAGTCCACGGCTGCAACTGCGCACCCAAGCCCTGCAGCGCTGGTTGGACCATGGCCATCAGGCCGACATGGCGTGGATGGCGGCCCCCCGACGTCGAGACCCCAGGCTTCTTTTAAACGGAGCCAACAGCATTCTCGCCGTTGGCCTCAACTATTACGTGGACGCCCAACCATCCCCCGACTCCCTCAAAGTCGCCCGTTACGGCTGGGGGCGGGACTATCACCGGATTGTGGATCAACGGCTGCGAAGGATCGGTCGCTGGCTTTCAGTACAACGTCCCGACTGCGGCTGGCGCGCATGTGTTGACTCAACACCGCTGCTGGACAAGGCCTGGGCGGAGGAAGCCGGCCTGGGCTGGATCGGCAAGCACAGCAATCTGATTCACCCCGAACGGGGCTCATGGATGGTGATCGGCCATCTGCTGACTACGGAGCCTTTGGACGCCGACCCACCAGCCCGCAGCCTGTGTGGACGCTGTACCGCTTGCATCGACGCCTGCCCCACGAATGCAATACGCGAACCTTTTGTGGTGGATGCAAGGCGGTGCCTGGCCTTTCACACGATCGAAAACCGAGAGCACGCATTGCCGGACAGCATTCGCACCGCCCTTGGACCATGGGTGGCGGGGTGTGACATCTGCCAGGACGTCTGCCCATGGAACCATCGAACCTTGCCTCAAAGCAGTGATCCAGAGGTGCAGCCACGACCATGGCTTCTGAATCTGCAAAAACGGGATATCGAGACCTGGGATGACAGCGTCTGGGAACAGAACCTGCGGGGATCGGCGTTGCGACGCATCAAACCCTGGATGTGGCGCCGCAACGCCGCTGCAGCACAAACAGATCCCACACCTACGATTTAATGACTCCACCCGGGTTCCAGTGCTGCGTCGAATTCGCTTTAGTCGAACGCTGGCGGCTGCACTAATCGTTTTTGGAGGTTGGTTCGTTGCCCCGGCAGCCAACGCGCTGGTCCCCTACGTCTACTTGCCTACCAAAGAAGAACTTAAAGGCTCATCGATCAGCATCGGACGGACCGCTGCACAGTTGCTTCAACTGGGACAAGCGAAAGATGCGGCGCGACTAGCAGCTCTAGCGGTTCGACTCAACCCGGGTGACGAGAGGTTTTGGTCGATCCTGGCTGAGGCCCAACTCCGCAACAACGATCTCGAGGATGCAAGCCGGTCTCTGGCCCGCGCCAAAAAGTTGAATCCCGAAAAACCCGGCCTGTGGTTTGCCGAAGCAGCTATCGCACTGCGGGCAGAGCGACCAGAAGACGCCGTTCCCTTAATTACCCGCGGACTCCAATTGGATCCGAACAACGCTGCGGCCTATTTCGACCTCGGCAACGCCAGGATTATGCAGGACGAACTCCCTCTGGCTCTGGAGTCCTTCGAAAAGGCAACAGCTCTTAAGCCCCAGTTCTGGGAAGCATTGAACAACCAAGCCCTGGTCCTTTATGAAATGGGTCAACGTCAGAAAGCCGTGCGGCGTTGGCGCCAGGTCTTGAAACTGGAAGCCAACGCGGAACCAATGCTGGCCCTTGCCGCAGCTCTGCATCAACAGGGTGAGCAGACCGAGGCGATCCAGCTGGCCTCCACAGCGTTGGCCAAGAACCCCAACTACGTCTTGCCCTTGCATCAAGCCGAACAGCTTTGGGGCGTTCGCATCCGTGAGGCAACGGCACAATTGCTGAGCGAGCCGGAACTCACGAACAGCGTGGAACGGGCCCAAGCCAACGCAACTTGGAAGAAAAGCCAGTGATCATCTGTAGGCTGAGCGCCTTCCGGTCGGAGAGCGACAGACCGAATGGCTGAGGAGCGCGTTCAACCGATCGCCCTGCATCAGGAGATGCAGCGCTCCTACCTCGAATACGCGATGAGCGTAATCGTGGGTCGGGCTTTGCCCGATGCCCGCGATGGTCTCAAGCCCGTCCAACGGCGGATTCTCTACGCCATGCAGGAACTGGGGCTCACCCCAGACCGTCCCTACCGAAAATGCGCGAGGGTTGTCGGTGACGTCCTCGGGAAATACCACCCCCACGGAGATCAGGCCGTCTACGACGCCTTAGTGCGGCTTGTTCAGAGCTTCTCAAGCCGCCACCCACTGCTAGATGGCCACGGCAATTTCGGATCGGTGGACGACGACCCACCGGCGGCTATGCGATACACCGAAACCCGCCTAGCGCCGATCTCCCATCGGGCAATGCTTGAGGAGATCGGTGAAGACACGGTTGATTTTGCACCGAACTTCGATGGGTCTCAACAGGAACCCACTGTTCTTCCGGCCCAGCTTCCCTTTCTACTGCTGAACGGCTGCTCCGGCATCGCCGTTGGCATGGCTACCAGCATCCCTCCGCACAATCTGGGAGAGGTGGTGGATGGCCTTATCGCCCTGATCCGGAAGCCAGAACTGAGTGACGAAAAACTGCTGGAACTGATCCCAGGGCCCGACTTCCCCACCGGCGGTGAAGTGCTGATCAGCTCAGGCCTACGGGACACCTACCTTCATGGGCGCGGCAGTATCCCGATGCGCGGCGTCGCCCACACCGAAGAGGTGCAACCCGGAAAAGGACGCCACAAACGGAATGCCGTGGTGATCACGGAACTGCCCTACCAGCTCAGCAAGGCCGGCTGGATTGAGAAGCTGGCGGATTCCGTCAACGACGGAAAAATTGGCGGAATCGCCGACATCCGTGACGAAAGCGACCGCGAAGGCATGCGCGTGGTGGTGGAGCTACGCCGCGATGCGGACCCGGAGAAGGTGCTGGAGGATCTGCAACGCCGAACAGCACTGCAGAGCAATTTCGGAGCCATCCTGCTGGCCTTAGTGGACGGACAACCCCAGCAGCTTTCTCTACGCCAACTGCTGCAGACCTTTCTCGATTTCAGAGAACTGACCCTGATCCGGCGCACAAGTCATGCCCTTCGCAAGACCGAAGACCGGCTTGAGGTGGTGGAAGGACTAATCACGGCCCTCAACAGTCTTCAGGCCGTGATCGAGATGATTCAGGAGGCAAATGACGCCGCCTCAGCCCGCGCCAGCCTGATGGTGCGCCTCGACCTGAGCGAACGGCAGGCGGACGCAGTGTTGGCCATGCCCCTAAGGCGTCTGACAGGTCTCGAACAGGAAAGCCTGCGCCAAGAGTTGGAGGAACTTCGGACGGAACGTCAACGGCTCAAATTGCTCCTGGACAACCGGGATCAGCTGCTGGACGCGATGATGGCAGAGCTCAAAATGTTGAAGAAACGCTTCAGCACTTCGCGTCGAACCCGCCTGGTGGAGGGCGGTGATGCCCTGATGGCCGAACGGGCAGCCAGCCAACGCCCAAACACAGAACTGCTGCGCCAGCAGGCCCTGGCCGCATTGCCCGGGGATGCTCGGGTGCTGATCCAGGCCGATGGACAAGTAAAAATCTTCACCCCTCAGGTGCTGGGCCGGCTCCACCTCAATGATCCATGTCCCATTGGTGACGCACCATCTCCAGCGAAGGTGATCTTGCCGATCGAACCACCACCACGACTGCTGGCGGTGAGTGCAAGCGGGCGAATTGCCCAGGTGCGCTGGGAATTTGCTGGAAAACAGCCCGGCCCAATCGAGCGTTTCCTTCCCACCGGCCTCGACGGAGACACAATCGTCTCGCTGCTGTCGTTGCCTAGCCAAAACACTGATGATCTAAGCCTAGGCATGATCAGCAGCGATGGTCGCTTCAAACGGCTTTCCCTCAGCGAAGTGGTGGACCTCTCCGGTCGGGCCACCAGCGTTCTCAAATTGAAAGAGGGCGTCAAGCTCAACGGTGCAGTGATCTGTCGCGACCAAGGAACACTGGTCCTGATGAGCGACATCGGTCGCCTGCTGCGACTTCGGGTCACCGAAGATTCGATTCCTTTGATGGGTCGATTGGCCCAGGGACCTGTGACGATGCGATTGCTGCCTGGGGAACAGATCGTGGGAGCCGTCTGCATGGAACAGACACCACTGATCTTATTCAGCCAACGGGGATTGATCGGGAAAATCGACTGTTCAGGCCTGCGCTACAACCAACGGGGCGATATCGGCAGCATGGCCGTGCAAATAGATGCGAAAGCTGATCGCCTTGTGGGCATCAGCGTTGGAACAGGGCTTGTCGGTGTGCGCACTAACAAGGACCGTCACGGACGATTGAATCCAGAGGGACTGAACATCTCACAGCCTGGAGAAAAACTAATTGAACAGATGCCTCTTCAGGACGGAGAAACAATTGTTGAAGTGATCAACACCATTCAACCGGACTCCTGATCAAGAGCAGCAATTCTGCTCCAACCATTGAAAATATTCTTCGTCGATTCCGCCTGTAACATAGTGGCCATCGAAACAAGACATTTCAAGATCTTTTATCTCAGTATTCTCAACAATGCTTTCGAGCAAGTTTTCAACGGTCTGATAGACAACGTGATCAGCGCCGAGAACATCTGAAATCTCTTCACTGGTTCTGCCATGAGCAAGGAGTTCAGCCCGCGTCGGCATATTGATCCCATAAACGTTGGGATAGCGAACCGGTGGAGCAGCCGATGTAAAAGTCACCTTATTGGCACCAGCACTGCGTGCCATCTGAACAATCTCGCGGGACGTTGTTCCACGAACAATCGAGTCGTCGACGATCAAGACGTTCTTACCGGAAAATTCAGTGCCAAGGGCATTAAGTTTTTGACGCACTGATTTCTTCCGTTCAGCTTGTCCCGGCATGATGAAGGTTCGACCAACATAGCGGTTCTTATAAAAACCTTCGCGGTAATCGAGACCCAATTGCTTGGCCACCTGCATCGCCGAAGGCCTTGCTGAATCTGGAATCGGCATCACAACATCGATATCGCCCGCCGGCAGGGCTTCTGAAATGGTTTGAGCAAGACGATCACCCATCCGCAATCGCGACTCATAAACCGAAATTCCATTCATAACGGAATCCGGACGCGCCAAATAGACGTACTCAAAAGCACAAGGAATCAGCCGAGGAGAGTCGGCACACTGACGCTGGTGCAAGTTGGCATCAACGTCGATGAAAACGGCTTCACCAGGATCAACATTACGAACGATCTCATAGCCACTGTTTTCAATCACCAGCGATTCACTGGCGACAATCCATTCTTCTCGACCCTGTTCAGACAGACGCCTACCGAGAATCAAGGGGCGAATTCCGTAAGGATCACGGAACGCAAGCATTCCATGGCCCGCAATCAAAGCAATGGCTGCATAAGAGCCCTGAACACGGAGATGAAGTGACGACACTGCATGAAACAATTGATCCGGTGTCAGATCACGTCCGGTGAGCTGAGATTGAATCTCAGTGGCCAACACATTGAGCAGCATCTCTGTATCACTCGTCGAATTGGTGTGACGACGATCAATCCGAAAAAGATCCTGCTCAAGCTGATGGGTATTGGTGAGATTACCGTTGTGAACAAAAGTGATGCCGTAAGGGGCATTCACATAGAAGGGCTGAACTTCCTCTTCAGAAGCAGCAGCACCACGGGTGGCATAGCGAACGTGACCGATGCCGGCATTACCCAACAGCTTCCGCATATCTCGGGTGCGAAAGGCTTCACGCACACGTCCCTTTTGTTTGTGCCCATGGAAGGTGTGATTGTCCATCGTGACAATCCCTGCTGAGTCCTGTCCACGGTGCTGAAGCAGAAGCAGATTGTCGTAGATCTGTTGGTTGACTGAGTCAACACAGAACATTCCGATAATGCCGCACATGATGAATCCGTAGACAGAAAGATTAAGGAAGAGAAACGACCGTTAGGCCAGGCCTGAATCAATCACTCCGAATGCATCCGTCGGGGCAACGCATCACGAAAAACTGCGGCACAACGTTGCACCTCAAGATTGATCAGAACAACCGATTCGGATCGGATCAGCAAACGAGTCTCCGCTGTGACGCTGCCCAGGGGGGTGATGGAGAGCGCTGGATTGGATCCGATCAATTGCTCCCATGCAGGGAGATAGGCTGCCTTTACCGACGCAATCACCCGACTGCCGCCTTCGGCGAACAACACCCGGTCCAAACGTGCTGACCCTGTGGAGAGCGTCACGTCGCTGCCGAGATCCGAAGCGATGCAAGATTCAGCCAACGCCACAGCCAGACCCCCATCACTGCAGTCATGGGCGGAGGCCAACAAACCCTGAGCAATGGCCTCACGCACCAGACGCCCCACCGCGGCTTCGACAGCAAGATCCGGCTGGGGCGGACGTCCTGCCAGGGACCCAAGGATCTGCTGCTGATAGGCACTGCCCGCCAAACCAAGGCTGGGATCAGCAACATCCTGCGGCGGGACACCGATAAGAAAGATCGCATCGCCGGGCTGTCGCCAGGCCAAGCCGGTAACTTGGCTGATGTCATCCACACCCCCAACCATGCCGATCACCGGCGTGGGATGAATCGGCTGCATAGTGCCGTCGTCCTGTTTGGTCTCGTTGTACAGCGAGACATTGCCTCCCGTGACGGGGGTGTTGAGGGCCCGGCAGGCATCTGAAATCCCCCGACAGGCCATGGCCAGCTGCCAGAACCCCTTGGGTGTTTCCGGTGAAGGGAAATTGAGGTTGTCGGTCACCGCCAGGGGCTCCGCCCCCACACAACTCAAGTTGCGTGCCGCTTCGGCAACGGCCGCCTGGGCTCCCCGTTCGGGGTCCAGCGCAACCCAACGGTTGGGGCAGTCCACCGTGGCAGCCACACCGCGATTAGAGGCGGCCATGGCTCCATCACCCTGCTGAGGTCTCAGCCGCACCACAGCTGCATCGGCTGCACCAGACGACACCACGGTATTGGCCAATACCTGCTGGTCGTACTGACGATGAACCCAGTGCTTGCTCGCAATGGTGGGATCGTCCAAGAGCTGAAGTAGGGCTGCAGCTGCATCGCTTAGCTCCGGAAGCTCCTGCTCGGTCCAGCTCCAGAGGGCCTGAAGATCCGCCGGGGGCTCCTGCAATAGGGCATGTTTTTCGATCGGAGTGTCATCTGCAAGAGCCGTTGCTGGCACCTCAGCGGCGACAGAACCGTGATGCAAAACCCGCACAATCGGTTCCTGGAGCACCTTGCCAACAACTGCCGCCTGCAATCCCCAGCGACGGAACCGCTGCATCAATGCGTCCTCCCGGCCGGCCTTCACCACGAACAACATCCGTTCCTGGGATTCCGACAACAAGAACTCGTAAGCCGTCATCCCTGTTTCGCGGGCCGGAACACGGTCCAGATCCAGCTCAACCCCCAAGCCCCCTTTGGCGGCCATTTCCGAACAGCTGCAGGTCAGACCAGCGGCACCCATGTCCTGGGCTGCCACCACCTCACCACTTGCAAAGGCTTCAAGACAGGCTTCGATCAGCCCTTTCTCCAGAAACGGATCACCCACTTGAACGGCGGGGCGATCATCCAAGGAATCGGCACTCAGCTCAGCACTGGCAAAGCTGGCTCCGCCCATGCCATCCCGGCCGGTGGTGCTGCCGACGTACACCACGGGATTACCGACACCGATCGCTCCGGATTTGACGATCTCCTCAGTCTCCATCAACCCGAGAGCCATGGCATTCACAAGCGGATTACCGGAATAGGAGGAATCAAAGGCCACCTCGCCACCCACCGTGGGCACCCCAACGCAATTGCCGTAGTGGGCAATGCCGGCCACAACACCTTCCATCAGGCCGACGTTGGCGGGGTCCTCAAGGGGGCCAAATCGCAGGGCATTAAGCAGCGCGATCGGACGCGCCCCCATCGTGAAGATGTCACGCAGAATGCCGCCCACCCCTGTTGCCGCCCCCTGAAAGGGTTCGACGGCAGAGGGGTGGTTATGGCTCTCGATCTTGAAAGCCAACTGATGGCCGCCGCCTAGATCGACCACGCCGGCATTTTCTCCGGGTCCCACCAGGATGCGCTGTCCCTCCGTGGGGAAGCCACTCAGCAACGGTCGGGAATTGCGATAGCAGCAGTGTTCAGACCACATCACGCCGAACATGCCCAGCTCAGCTCGATTCGGCTCGCGACCGATCCGCCGACAGATTTCATCCCAGTCACTGGGCTTGAGCCCTTCCTGTTTCAGGGCTGCAGCTATGTCGTACGCAGGGGAGGAAACCACGAATCGCGGAGCACCTCCCCCCAGTGTTGCCGACCGACCGTCAGACCCAGGGGTCTTCGTCCTCACCGCCACGGCGAGAGGAGGGCTCCTCCCAACTGTTGTCATCCCAGACCTCAGGTCTATAGACGGTATCTGGGTCGTTGTACTGAGGCGAGGAGCGCATGGTCTCCGATCGCAGGTCGTCGATGGGCGAGTCATCCAACCAACCCTCCAAGCGATCGCCGGCACGGTCACCCATGGAACGCAGCTGGTCCCGCCAACGTTGGGTGCGTTGGAGCAGATCCTGACGAACACTGGCGCGAGCCATCGGCAGATCATCCAATCCCATCAAGCCGGTTTGGATCTGGCCTGGTTGCTGATCAAGGATGCGATCGGGAGCCAAACGCCATCGGGAACTCCCTGGCAGACGCGGGTCGCTGCGAGCGATCAGGTATTGAAGAATCACACCATCGACGGGTCGGAAATCAAGGTCCACAACGCTGCCGATCCGCTCACCGTCGCGGTCAAGCAACGCCGCGTCCATCAACGTGGGCAAGCGCTCCAACGTCACCTGATCGGTGACCGCCGGTTCACCGCGCACAAAAACCTGTTGATCGTTCAAACCACAACACTGGTTCAAACGCCATACATCCCGCGACACGCGCAGAGCCGATGGACGGCTGACCCACCCCAGCAGACGATGCACTGGCGGATGCATCCAGGCCATGACCCCAGAGCCGTGATCCAGGCCTAGATCACAACGAACCGTGTGGCTCAGAAGATCACTGAGAAGCAGCTGATCAGGAAGCGACACATCAGGAACGAATCTGAACGGGCATCACCAGATAGGTGAAGGCTTCGGACACTTCATCGGAACGGAGTACAGCAGGCGTGGTGGGTGCGTTGCAGTGCAGAACAATCCGATCAGAGCCCATGGCTTTCAGGCCATCCAGCAAGTAGCGCACGTTGAATGCAATCTGCATGGCATCACCCTCCAAGTTGGCGGGAAGCGACTCGGAGCCGCTGCCCACATCCTGTGCATCGGCACTGATCTGGACAACACCGTCTTCAGGCTGACTGCTGAATTTCACAACGTTGTTGTGTTGATCTGCCAGCACAGCAATCCGTTCCAAAGCAGCGATCAGAGCGCGACGGTCCATTCCGAAGGTGCGAGTGAAACCATCGGGAATCAGCTGGCCGTAATTGGGATAGGTGCCCTCCAGAGTGCGGCTAGTGACCATCTGATCGGCCGCAAGAAACACTACTTGGCCGCGATCACAAAACAAACTGACGGGTTCATCAGACTGCCATGACGCCATCAGCCGCTCCACCTCCCGCAGAGAACGAGACGGAAGCGTCACTGCGAAACCCTCTTGATCCGTAGCGTCGGTGACGGCAGCATCCTGCAGAGCATCGTCAACATTAAGCACCGCAAGGCGGTGACCATCGGTGGCAGCGGCTTCCAGAGCCCGCTGGTCGAACTTGAGATGTACGCCGGTGAGAAGTTGCTTCGCTTCGTCAGCACTGCTTGCAAACAGGGTGCCTTTGAGAGCCTGAACCAACCGTTCAGGCTGCAGCTTGAGTGTCATACCGCTGTCCACCATCGGGAGGTCTGGGTAATCATCAGCGCTCATGCCGCGCACCTGATAATTGCCACTTAAACTGGTGATCTGAACCTGCTCATCGGGGTCGTCAACGACAAGTGTGACCGGAGAATCACTGGAGAGGCGGGAAACGATCTCTCCCAATAACCGGGCCGGAAGGGTAATGGCACCGCTAGTTTCCACGCTGGCGGCGATAGAAGTCTGAATTCCCAGGCTCAGGTCAAAGCCCGTGAGGCTGAGGCGGTTGCTGCCGGCATCGGCCGTGAGCAGCACATTAGCCAACACCGGATGGGTGGGGCGTGTGGCGACCGCGCGGCTAACCAACTGCAAGGCGCTATTCAGTTCGGACTGTGAACAGACCACCTTCATCGTCCTGAAGACCTGTGCGCGCTGAGCTGCCCCACGGTTTCACAGGCTGAGGGGAAGTGCAATGGGCAACCTATTGGGAGGCTTTGTTCGGCTGTTTAGTTCTTATGGATTTAAAAAATAAAAAACATAAACAGCCGTCGTAGGGCCTGGGGAAAAGGGGGGAACTCTTCAAAACCATGTCACTACTTGGACTTTGCGTCAGCCATAGCTGAGGAAAATTTTTTAAAGGATGGGGACTGCTGCTCTTTTCCCCACGTCTTCACAGCGGGTGGAAAACCCGTGAGTTGATCAAGTGGGTTGTTTTTGTCTGTTTTCCACAGTGTGTTGGGACGGTTTTGGGTCGTCTTCCGCAGCCGCTTTCTCGGTTGGTTTTGTCTGGCGGCCATAAAAAAGCCCCGTCAGGGGGCTGAAGCGCGTTGATGGAAGGGTGTTTCAGAAACCCATGACACTGGCGACGGTGCCTAGATCGGGATTGAGATCAGTGTGGAAGGCGGCGTCATTGTTGCTGATGGCGCAGTCGGGATCCTTGAGGCCGTTGCCGGTCAGAACGCAGACCACCGTGGCGCCGGGTGGCACTTCATCTTGGCGCTTGAGCAGGCCTGCCACAGAGGCAGCACTGGCAGGTTCGCAGAAGATTCCCTCTTGGCCGCCCAGAAGCTTGTAGGCCGCAATGATCTCGGCATCGGTGACATCCAGGAATGCACCGTCGCTGGCTTCGCGTGCCGCTAGGGCCTTGGCTCGGTTCACTGGGTTGCCGATACGGATGGCGGTGGCGATGGTTTCGGGGTCCGTCACCGTGGTGTCGTTAACCAGAGGGGCTGATCCGCTGGCTTGGAAGCCCATCATTCGGGGCAGGCTGCGGCTTCTGCCGGCCTGTTGATACTCCTGAAAACCCATCCAATAGGCAGTGATGTTCCCTGCGTTGCCCATGGGAATGCAAAGCCAGTCGGGTGCATCTCCGAGAGCATCCACGACTTCGAAGGCAGCCGTCTTCTGGCCCTGCAGCCGGTAGGGATTCACCGAGTTCACAAGGGTGACGGGATACTTTTCTGCCGCTTCGCGAACGATGTCGAGGGCGCGGTCGAAGTTGCCGCGGATTGCTAAGACCTCAGCGCCGTACACCAGAGCCTGTGCCAGTTTCCCCTGGGCGACGTAGCCGTCAGGTATCAAGACGAAGGCGCGCATCCCTCCCCGCCGGGCATAGGCCGCTGCAGCAGCACTGGTGTTGCCTGTACTGGCACAAATCACCGCTTCACAACCGGCTTCCTTGGCTTTACTGATGGCCATGGTCATTCCCCGGTCCTTGAAGGACCCTGTGGGGTTCAGGCCGTCGTATTTCACGAAAACCTTCACGTTTTTGCCAATCTGTTCAGAAATCGATGGCACAGGAATCAGAGGGGTGGCGCCCTCACGCAGGCTGATCACCGGGGTCGCATCGCTTACGGGAAGCCAGCTGCGATAGGCCTCGATAAGTCCAGGCCAGTCCTGCATCACAGGGGTTGCAATGAAACGCCGACGGAGGTTCTGAAACAGGGACACCGGCTGGGATGGGGGGATTGCCGGAATCTAGGCGGCGTCCGTTCAGGGCTTGGTCAGGGTTGCGCTTCCTTCAATCCGTCCAAGGGGGAGTCGGAGAAAAACTGCACCAGGCCGGCGATTGATTCCGCCTTTTCGATCACCCCAAACAGAGCTGGCAGATTTACCGCCATCACGGTATTGGGATAGCCCTTTAAGAAGCTCACTGCTGTGAGTCCATCTTCGCTTTGCAATCCACTGATCACTCCGGCGCGAATGGCCGGCACACTCACCTCAGGTTCCGGTGTGTAAATCGGGTGAATGATGCGTGCAACACGACGCAGGATGGCCTCACCGATCCGTGTGTTGATCAGACGGCTTGTGAGAACCAGGGGAAGCTCAAGGCTCTGATTGAGCATCTGCGACATCTTTTGAGGGTCCTGCCCGGACAGCTCAAGCAGATCCTCCACCAGGTCGATGGCTTCACCGGTTTCGGCCAGGTGTTCCAATTTCTCGACGGGAATAGAGCGGCGGAAAGCCCCACTCACCAGGGCGACATCCGTGGCGGCATGCAGAGGTTGCATTGCGCTGCTCCAACCGAACCCAAGCCCTGCCACCACGGCCAGTAGAGAAGAACGGGTGAAGGGCTTGGGGCTCATCACGCTGAATGATGTTGTTGGGAAGTTAGGCAGGAACTCCAGCGGCGACCCGCACCAGGCGGACAACTCCACGTTCGGCCAGCCCCTGAGCCACCTTGAAGCCCATGCGGCGGGTGTCAGGTTCATTGAGCACTCTTGGCATCCGACGAAGCAGAAGGTCAGGTGTGAATCCCGGCAACGACTGCAACACCTGAATCAACTCCCGCACCGGTTCCAGTTGCATCAGTGGATCGGAAAGCCCTGGAGGGGTTTGGGCTACGGCGGAGGGTTGCAGTCGTTTGGGGAGGCGTCGACCCAGCCGTTGCATCGTTGACCAACCCAGAGCATCCAACCGCTCCACGGTGGTGGTCACCAGTTGATCCCGAAGCAGTCCTGCCTTGGGTGAGAACAGGAAGTCGAGCAGTTGATCGAGCAAGGCCTCCAGATCCAGCTGGGCCTGGCTTGCAGCGCTGGAGACGAGATTTTCCAGACGGGTCCAACGGAACGTGTCCCCGTCGAACAGCATCTCCTTAAGGCTTTGACGCAACTGGGGATCGGGATCCTCCATCAGCCGCCTGGCGAAGTAAGGGTAGGCAGCACCGAGGATCTTGAAGTTCGGATCAACACTGAGGGCGATGCCCTCCAGGGTGACCAGTGAACGAATGATCAGGGCGTAGTAAGGCGGCACCCGGAAGGGGAATTTGTACATCACACCGGACATGTCGTCGGTGACCGCTTTGAAATCCATGCGGTTGACGCCGGCTTCCAAGGCCTGGCTGAAGACCTTTTCAAAGGCGGGAACAATCGGTTCCAGGTTCACGTCTTCCGCCAGGAACCCCAGGGTGACGAAGTCTTTGGAGAGCTTCCCGAAGTTCCGGTTCACCAGATGGACAACCGCCTGAATCAAGCCGGTGCGTGACTCGCGGCTCACTTCGCTCATCATCCCGAAGTCGAGATAACAGAGGCGACCGTCTTCCAGGGCCAGGAGATTGCCGGGGTGGGGGTCGGCATGGAAGAAGCCATGCTCTAGCAACTGTTGAAGGCTGCAGTTCACGCCCACTTCCACCATGTCGTCAGGGTCAACACCGAGCTCGCGAACCGCATCGAGGTTGGTGAGCTTGACGCCGTCGATCCACTCCATCGTCAGCACCCGGCGGCTGGTGGCATTGCGATAGATCGTCGGAACAGCGATGCGAGGGTTGTGTTGATGCAGCTCAGCGAAGGTCTCAGCGTTCGAGGCCTCGTTGAGGTAATCCATCTCTTCGAAAACCCGTCGCCCCAGTTCATCGATCAAGGCGACGAGGTCGCTGCGGATCAATCCGATGTTGCTGTTCAACCAGGCGGCGATGTTGCGCACGATGTACAGATCCAGAGTGATCTGTTCGCGCAGCCCCGGGCGCTGCACCTTCACCGCAACCCTGCCGCATCCCTTGAGGGTTCCCTTGTGCACCTGACCCAAGGAGGCGGCTGAGATCGGTTCCCGGTCCAGCTGCTCGAAAATGTCATCCACCGGTGCGCCCAGGTCCTCTTCAATGCAGGCCATGGCCAGGCCGCTGTCGAAGCCGGGGAGTTGGTCCTGGAGCTGGGCCAGTTCCTCCAGCAGCAGCGGGGGGACGATGTCCGGTCGTGTGGAGAGCGCCTGGCCGGCCTTGATGAAGGCGGGACCAAGATCCACGAGAAGCTCAGCGCATTCGCGAGCTCGAGCCCGGGCCCGTTCCTCATCCTTCAGTAACTGGAAGATCCAGTCGAAGGCAACGCCCAGCAGCAACAGGCCGATGGGTACGAGGGTTTGCCAGAGCCGGCGAATCAGCCGCTGGGGATGGCCGGCATAAATACGTGTGATGGCGGCGGGGTCGTACTCGAGCAACCCTGCGGCTTCGATGAAATCCCCGAGCTCTTGCGCCATCAATTCATCGGGATGTCCGACACCCCTTCTAAACGAACCGAGCTGCCGCTACGGTCGGCATCATCACAGGGCTGGACGTGCTCACCGGTCTGCTGCTGCAGAACATCGCTCTGATTGAGTGTCTTGAACTGGAGTTCAGCTCGGGTTTCACGGTGCTCACCGGTGAGACCGGCGCCGGTAAATCGATCCTTCTTGATGCCCTCGATGCGGTGCTGGGTGGAGCACAGGGTTCCAGCGGTGTTCGTCTGCTGCGGACGGGTTCGGATCGCGCCAGGATCGAGGCTGCGTTTCAACTCAAACCATCCCTGGAGCAGTGGTTGATCGCAGCGGAGTTTGATCCCGAAGAGGAGCTCTTGATCAGTCGGGAATGGAAACGGCAGGAGGGTGATCGTTATTCCAGTCGCTGCCGGCTGAACGGCAGCACCGTGAACCGGCAGCAGTTGCTTGAGCTCAGGCCGCTGTTGATTGATCTCACTGTTCAGGGACAGACTCAGCTGTTCTCGCGCGCGGGTCAGCAACGGCTCTGGCTTGACCGTCTCGGTGGTTCTGCCTTGGCTGAGGTCAAAGCACAGGTGGCTGATGCCTGGACTGCGTGGCGCCAGGCTGCAGATGCCCTCATGGCCCTTGAGCAGGAGCAGCAGCGCTCTGAACAGGAGCGGGCTGAACAGGAGGAGCAGTTGGAGCAGCTGCAAGCTGCCGATCTCGAAGACCCCGATGAGCAGCAGCGGCTGGAACAGGATCAAGACCGCCTTGTCCATGGCGTGAGGCTGCTGGAGGGTCTGGCCTTGCTGTTTGGCCGAATCCGCGATGGTGTGGATCAGGCGCCTTCGCTGCAGGATCACTTCGCGGCTTGCATTCAGGAGTTGCAGGCCATGGCGCAGCTGGATGGTTCGCTTGAGCCCCTGCGTGATCAGGCTCTTGATCTCGAGGCTGGTGTGGACGGTTTGTTGCGCTCCCTCGATCAATACGGTCTGGCGCTCGAGAGTGATCCAGACCATCTGGAGCGGATCCAAGACCGCTTGTCGGTCTTAAAACGCCTGCAGCGCCGCTATGGACTTGATCTGGCCGGTTTAATTCATCGTCGCGATGACCTGTTTCATCGTTTGGGATCTGAAGGATTCGCGGCTGATCTCGCCCGCCTGCACCAGGACGAAATCCACCGAAGCCAGACCCGTGATCAGGCCAATGCGGCTTTGCGACGCGCGCGTTCCAAGGCGGCGGAGGCTTTGGAGGCATCGTTGCTCGAATTGTTGCCTGCCATGGGCCTGGCCAACGTGCGTTTCAAGGTGGATCTCACCCCCTGTGATCCGGCTGAGCATGGTGCGGATGCTGTTCAATTCCTTTTTTCCGCCAACCCTGGCCAACCGATGGCTCCGCTGACGGATGTGGCGTCCGGTGGCGAAATGTCCCGTTTTCTGCTCGCGCTCAAGACCACCCTTGCTGGGGTGGATGGCTCCAGCACGATGTTGTTCGATGAGATTGATGCCGGCGTCAGTGGACGCGTAAGTGGAGCGATGGCGGATCTCCTTCAGACCCTGGCCCGTCAACGTCAGGTGTTCTGCGTCACCCACCAACCGCTCGTGGCAGCGGTTGCTGATCACCATTTCCGGGTGAGCAAGCATGTGGAAGACGGCGTCACACACTCTCGAGTATCCCGACTGCGGGAAACTCAGGAACGCCGCCAAGAGCTGGCAGACCTCGCTGGTGGCGATCAGGCCGATGCCTATGCAGCGAGCCTGCTGGACCAGCGAACAGCTTGAAGGCTTCGGTTCTTCCTAAGATCTTGTGCTTTCTAAAGGGTCCTGATGGCGCGAGCTGCTGCCAAGATCGCTGAATCAGCTGCCCCGCTGGCGACTCAGGAAGACGTGATTCGAGTGAGGGGTGCCCGACAGCACAACCTCAAAAACGTCGACGTCACCATTCCCCGCAACAAACTGGTGGTGTTCACCGGGGTGAGTGGCAGCGGCAAGAGTTCGCTCGCGTTCGACACGATCTTTGCCGAGGGGCAACGCCGCTACGTGGAAAGTCTGTCGGCCTATGCCCGCCAGTTCCTGGGGCAGGTGGACAAGCCCGATGTAGATGCCATCGAGGGATTGTCTCCGGCCATCTCGATTGATCAGAAATCCACCAGTCACAACCCCCGCTCCACGGTGGGCACCGTCACGGAGATTCAGGACTATCTCCGTCTTCTGTTCGGCCGGGCTGGTGAACCCCACTGCCCCAAATGCGGCCGTTCGATCAAGCCGCAGAGTATCGACGAGATGGTCGATCAGATTGTCCTGTTACCAGAGGGAACCCGCTATCAATTGATGGCACCGGTGGTGCGCGGCAAGAAGGGCACCCACACGAAGTTGATCAGTGGTTTGGCAGCCGAAGGTTTCGCCCGAGTGCGCATCAATGGCGAGGTGCGCGAGCTGGCCGACAACATCGAGCTCGACAAAAACCACAGCCACAACATCGAAGTGGTTGTCGATCGCCTTGTGGCCCGTGAGGGGATCCAGGAGCGGCTGACAGATTCGCTGCGTACGGCCCTCAAACGGGGCGATGGCTTGGCGTTGGTTGAGGTGGTGCCAAAGAAGGGAGAGGAGCTCCCAGACGGCGTTGAACGGGAGCGGCTCTATTCCGAGAATTACGCCTGCCCCGTGCATGGGGCTGTCATGGAGGAACTGTCGCCACGCCTGTTTTCCTTCAACAGCCCCTATGGCGCCTGTGAGGCTTGCCATGGCATTGGCCATCTGCGCAAATTCACAGTGGATCGGGTGATCCCGGATACATCTCAGCCGGTGTATTCCGCGGTTGCGCCATGGGCTGAGAAAGACAACAGCTACTACTTCTCTTTGCTGTTTTCGGTTGGTGAAGCCTTTGGCTTTGAGATCAAGACCCCATGGAATGAGCTCACGGATGAACAACGGGATGTGCTGCTCAACGGAAGCCGCGAACCGATTCTGATTCAGGCCGACAGCCGTTATCGCAAAGGTAAAGGTGGATACACCCGCCCGTTCGAGGGCATTCTTCCAATTCTTGAGCGCCAGCTCCGCGACGCCAGTGGAGAAGCCCAACGCCAGAAGTTGGAGAAGTATCTCGAGCTGGTTCCTTGTGAAGTCTGTGGCGGTCAGCGGCTTCGCCCCGAAGCCCTTGCTGTGAAGGTGGGCCCGTACCGGATTCCAGAACTCACAGCCATCAGCGTCGGTCAGACGCTGGAACGCATCGAAAAATTGATGGGTGTGGGTGCTCATGAGGGCTCTGAGCCCTTGCTGAATGCCCGTCAGATCCAGATCGGTGATCTGGTGCTCAGAGAAATTCGTCTGCGTTTGAAGTTTCTGCTGGATGTTGGCTTGGACTACCTGAGCCTGGATCGTCCGGCGATGACGCTCTCAGGCGGTGAAGCCCAGCGCATCCGCCTGGCCACCCAGATCGGTGCCGGTCTCACGGGAGTCCTTTACGTGCTGGACGAGCCAAGTATCGGCCTGCATCAACGGGACAACGACCGCCTCTTGAACACGTTGGTGCGGCTCAAGGATCTCGGAAACACACTTGTGGTGGTGGAACACGACGAAGACACCATTCGTGCTGCCGATCATGTGGTGGACATTGGTCCCGGCGCCGGCGTCCATGGGGGCCACATCGTGGCCGAGGGAAGCTTCGATGACTTGGTGGAGAGCAGCGAATCCATCACCGGCGCATATCTGAGCGGCCGTCGTTCGATTCCAACCCCAGTCGAACGCCGCCAGAGCACCTCACGCTCACTCAAGTTAATCGATTGCAACCGCAACAACCTCAAGAACGTTTCGGTTGAGTTCCCCTTGGGTCGGCTCGTCTCTGTCACTGGCGTGAGCGGCAGCGGCAAGAGCACCCTGGTGAATGAGCTCCTTCATCCGGCTCTGGAGAACGGACTGGGTCTCAAAGTCCCCTTCCCTCAAGGTTTGGGCGAACTACGGGGGCTGAAGTCGATCGACAAGGTGATCGTGATCGACCAAAGCCCGATCGGACGGACGCCCCGTTCCAACCCCGCCACCTACACCGGCGCCTTTGATCCAATCCGTCAGGTGTTTGCCGCCACTGTGGAGGCCAAGGCCCGCGGTTACCAGGTGGGGCAGTTCAGTTTCAACGTGAAGGGTGGCCGCTGTGAGGCTTGCCGCGGTCAAGGCGTGAATGTTATTGAAATGAACTTTTTGCCGGACGTCTATGTCCAGTGCGATGTCTGCAAGGGCGCCAGGTTCAACCGCGAGACTCTGCAAGTTAAATACAAGGGCTACACCATTTCGGATGTGCTTCAGATGACGGTGGAGCAGGCCGCTGAAGTGTTCGATGCGATTCCTCAGGCGTCAGACCGCTTGCGCACGCTGGTGGATGTGGGCTTGGGCTACGTCAAGCTCGGCCAGCCGGCGCCAACCCTCTCCGGCGGTGAGGCTCAGCGGGTGAAGTTGGCGACAGAGCTTTCACGGCGGGCCACCGGCAAGACTCTCTATCTGATCGATGAGCCAACCACCGGCCTCAGCTTTTATGACGTGCACAAGCTGATGGATGTGATGCAGCGCTTGGTGGACAAGGGAAATTCGATCATATGCATCGAGCACAATCTTGACGTGGTCCGTTGCAGCGACTGGATCATCGATCTCGGCCCTGAAGGCGGTGATCGCGGTGGCGAGATCCTGGTCACCGGTACTCCAGAGGAGGTCGCCCAGCACCCCACCAGTCACACCGGCCATTACCTCAGCCGCGTTTTAGAGCAGCACCCACCAGAACTACCTGTTCCTCTGGTGGCTTGATGGCTCGACTTCGGACACACCTGGCGGCCCTGGGTGTCGGCATGGCAGTCGTCCTCAGCGGGGTTCCCGCTTCAGCATTGGAGCGGCTGGTGCTGCGTCTGCCGTTTCTGGAAACGGAGGTCACGATCAATTTCGCTGACGGTCAGTCAGCTGAACAATTGATCCAGGCCAGTCCGGATCTGCAGGATCTGGAACTGGCCAGTGGTGGCGAGCTTTTGCCGCTGTTGCGCCAGGTGTTCCTTACTGCACTGCCCCTGGAAACCAAGGCGTTGCTGGCGAGATCGACCGGTCAGCCACTTCTGGAGCAGGCCCTCAATGCTGCGACGCAGGTGGTGGATCTTGAAGGAGTTCAGGCGGATGTGAGTGGACGGATGCTGACCGAGGCTCTTATTCGTGCTGAACGCCGGGAGCAACCCAACATTCTTGGTTTTCTGCGGGAGTTGCCGGGAGAGCAGGCGTCGATCGATATCTCGCGCCTCGCTGAGGTGGCCAATCGGCTTAAAAACAATCTTGAGGAGGGGTTTGCTCTAGCCCGTTCCGTTGAAGCCGCATCCGTGACTGCTGCTCTGTGGGTACCAGTGGGCTCCAGTTGGTCGCGTGAGGTTGTTCAGGTGCCCGTGCCCCACCGCCCGCAACCCTTGCGGGTTCTGACGCTTCAGCCTGCAGAGTCAGCGAATGGTCGGTTGGTCGTGATTTCCCACGGGCTCTGGGACGATCCCGAATCCTTTGAAGGTTGGGGTGAAGTGCTGGCGGCCCATGGCTACACGGTGCTAATGCCAGACCATCCAGGAAGTGATCTTAATCAGCAGAAGGCGATGCTCGCTGGTGATGCGCCGCCGCCGGGACCTGAAGAATTGCGGCTTCGTCCCCTTGATGTGTCCGCTCTGTTGGATGCCGTCAGTGGAGGTCGTTTCATGGCGAGCGCCAATCTCAACACCGATGCTGTGGCGGTGGTGGGGCATTCCTGGGGAGGCACTACCACGCTCCAGTTGGCGGGTGGTGTCCCCAAGGAGCAAATACTCAAATCCCATTGCAATGATCTAGAGCATTCGGAACGAAACATCAGCTGGGTGCTGCAGTGCAGTTGGCTTTCAGGGGTTAACCAAGCTGCTGTTGCCGATTCAAGGGTCAAGGCTGTTGTGGCCGTCAGCCCACCCTTGCGTTTGTTGTTTGATGGCAGTCACTTGGGGAGCCTTCCGGCCAAGTTGTTGCTGATCAGCGGCACACGCGATTGGGTGGTGCCTTCGGGTCCGGAAGCGATTATTCCGATGCGTGAGAGCAAGGCCGTGCGCTTGGGTCACCGCCTGGTGTTGGTGCGGGGTGCGGACCACTTCAGTCTTCGCAGTATTCGCGGTGAGCCTGGTCTGTCACGGGTTGGGCCAGTCATCCTTGGCTGGATCAATGAGCAGCTTGATGTGGACGCTGCCGTCACCTTCTCTGCGGGTGATTGGGGCGACGAACAGGGCAGTCTTGTCGATGTGAGCGACCATCTCTGACGTTGCTGGCTTGTTACATCCAGCCGTGGGTATGACTGTTGTTTCTTGGGCTCAGATCCCTTGCAAGACAGCCCGACTCGGCTTTTTTGATTGGTTTAAATTGTCAGCGTTCTAAGGTTTTTTTATTTTTTTCCCTTTCTTCCGCCTCTAAAGAAAAACCAACGGCACCGAATCTGCGTCCCGTTGTTGTTTGTTAGGGGAGCGAATGGGGATCCGGTTGTTGCATCTGCATCTTCACGGTCTGTTTCGTTCCCATGAGCTCGAACTCGGCCGTGATGCTGATACCGGTGGCCAGACGTTGTATGTGCTGGAGCTCGTCCGCAGCCTGGCCCAGCGGGCTGAGGTCGAGCAGGTTGATGTAGTCACCCGTCTGATTCAGGACCGTCGGGTGGATCTCGATTACAGCCAACGGGTCGAGCCCATTGGTCCGGGTGCCCGCATCCTGCGCTTCCCCTTTGGTCCAAAGCGGTATCTGCGGAAGGAGTTGCTTTGGCCCCATCTGGAGGAGTTGGCTGATCAGCTGGTGGAACATCTGAGCCAGCCCGGCCAGAAGGTGGATTGGATTCATGCTCATTACGCCGACGCAGGCTTGGTGGGTGCTCTGGTCAGTCAGCGGTTGGGGATTCCGCTGGTCTTTACTGGTCATTCTCTCGGCCGGGAAAAACAGCGACGCCTCTTGGCCGGTGGATTGGATCGCTCTCAGATCGAGCAGACCTATGCCGTTAGCCGACGTATCGACGCTGAAGAGCGTGCTCTTGCCCAAGCCGATCTGGTGATCACCAGCACCCGTCAGGAAGCTGATCAGCAGTACCGCCGCTACGGCCATTTTCAGGCGGATCAGGCGGAGGTAGTGCCCCCTGGGGTCGATGCCACTCGGTTCCATCCATACGGTTCATCGCAGGAAAGTTTTGCGTTGCAAAGCCTGTTGCAGCCTTTCCTGAGGGAGCCGGATCGCCCGCCGCTGTTGGCGATTTCACGTGCGGTGCGGCGTAAGAACATTCCTGCGCTGGTTGAGGCTTATGGCCAGTCGCCAGTGCTGCGGCAGCGTCACAACCTGGTGCTTGTGCTGGGCTGTCGGGATGACCCGTGTCAGCTCGAGAAGCAGCAGCGCGATGTGCTGCAGCAGGTTTTCGATCTGGTGGATCGATTTGATCTTTATGGCCAGGTGGCCTATCCCAAACAACCAAACAACACAGCCGTGCCCAGATCCCCGCCCTTTACCGCTGGGCTGCGAGTCGTAGAGGGCTATTCGTGAATCCGGCTTTGACTGAACCCTTCGGACTCACCCTCTTGGAGGCCGCGGCTTGCGGTTTGCCAATGGTGGCAACCGACGATGGCGGTCCAAGGGATATCCAACATCGCTGCGATAACGGTTTTTTGGCGGACGTCACCGATCCCGGAGCACTTCAGGAGGCCTTGGAATTGGCCGGGAGTGATCAGTCACGTTGGCGCCGTTGGAGTGACAACGGGGTTGAGGCCATCAGTCGCTACTTCAGTTGGGATGCTCACGTGTGTCAGTACCTCGCTCTAATGCAGCAGAAGATCCGCGTGTCACCTGTTCGTGGGATGTCGGTGGTGCGTCGGCCTAGTCCCGTCTCCAGGCTGTTGGCGTTGGATCTCGACAGCTGTTTGGAGCTGCCGGAGGAACGCTCGCTGGCGCATCTGCGCGATCGGCTTCAAGCCGAACCCTTTGCCGCTTCGACAGGGTTGGTGATCCTCACGGGCCGTTCGCTGGATCAGGCGCGTCAGCGCTACCAGGAGTTGCATCTTCCCGATCCCAAGGCTTGGATCTGCCGGGCTGGAACCGAGATTCATCACGCGCTGGATCGCGCAGAAGACCCCGTCTGGGACAAGCGGATCAGTCAGGCCTGGGATCGCGAAGCTGTTCTCGCAGCCATGGGGCAACTTCAGGAACACATCCAGCTTCAGGATCCCGACCATCAGAGTCGCTTCAAAGTCAGCTATCTGTTGCGTGCGTCGAACCGCGGTTTGATGGGGTTGGCTCGTCAGTGCTTGCGGCGCCATGCCCTTCAGGCGGAACCCCAGCTTCGCTGCCACATGTTTTTGGATGTTCTGCCCCAGCGTGCGTCCCGCAGCGAGGCCATCCGTTTTCTAGCCCATTCCTGGGGGCTCCCCCTGGAGCAGGTTTTGGTCGTGGCCAGTCAGCAAGGGGATGGAGAGTTGCTGGATGGTTTACCTGCCACGGTTGTACCTGCCGATCACGATCCCTGTCTGTTGGGTCAACGCACTCAGCAGCGGGTGTACGTGTCGAAACGCCCCAGTGTCGGAGCCGTGCTGGATGGGTTAACCCACTACCGGTTCTCAGGCAGCCGCTGATCCTGGAATCACGGTCACACAGGCGGCAGCCCGGTCGGCTTTAGCTTGTGCATCCTTCCGATCTCCTCCCCTTGCCAGGGCCACACCCATCCGCCGACCCGGGCGTGCTGTGGGCTTGCCGAACAGCAGGATTTGTGTGTCGGCTTCCGTGAGTGCTTGTTCAATCCCTTCAAAAGCGACGGAGTCCATATTCGTTTGGGCCAGGATCAATCGGCTCGCGGCGGCATCAGCTGTGGTGATGGCGGGGATTGGCAAACCAAGAACAGCGCGCAGGTGCAGTTCGAACTCGCTTAGGTTCTCGCTGTTCAAGGTGACCAGGCCGGTGTCGTGCGGCCGGGGAGACAGTTCGGAAAAGATCACCTCATCACCACATATGAAAAATTCAACACCGAAGATGCCTGCACCGCCCAGGTTGTCTGTGACGGTCTTGGCCATGGCCTGGGCCTGACGTAGTTGTTGGTCGGTCAGCAGAGCCGGTTGGCAACTGCATTGGTAGTCGCCACCTTCCTGTTCGTGGCCGATCGGGGCACAGAAGAGTGTTTCGCCATTGTGCTGACGGATGGTGAGCAGGGTGATCTCGAGTTCAAAATCGAGGAATTCCTCCACGATTACCTGGCTTGAGGTGCCCCGAGCACCGGCCATGGCGGCATCCCAGGCTTTGGCCATATCGTCCGCACAGATCACCACGCTCTGGCCTTTGCAGGAGGAACTCATCACCGGTTTCACCACGACAGGCCAGCCCAGAGGTTCTGCCACCTTTGTGAGTTCTTCAGCACTGGAGGCATAGGCGAACCGGGCGGTGCGGAGACCGAGTTCACCGGCCGCTAGGTCGCGGATGCGGTCTCGGTTCATGGTGACGGCCGTCGGACGGGCCGTCGGAATTACGGTGGTCCCCTCCTGCTCGAGTTCCGCCAGGGCATGGACGGCGAGCGCTTCGATCTCAGGGATCACCACGTAGGGTTGGTGGCGCCTGACCACCTCCAGCAAGGCATCGGCATTGGTCATCGGCAGCACTTCTGCCAGGTCAGCCACCTGCATGGCCGGGGCACCGGCATAGCGATCGCATGCGATCACCCGGCAGCCAACCCGTTGGGCAGCAATGGCCACTTCCTTACCCAGCTCCCCACTGCCCAGCAGCATGACGGTGCGTGGAAATGACTACATGGTGATCCATGAACGGCCTGCCTGAATCATCAATCAACGCAAGTCCTGAGACTTTCCGCAACCTGGGTTGCAGCGCTTGAGGTCACCGAAAGGTTAAGGATGCGCTCTTGATTAAGTCCATTGCTTCGGGCAATGGTTGGTGGCTGTTTTCGCTGGGGCTGGCGTCAAGACCCGCTACAGCTATCTGAGCGTTGGTGCTCCTGCTGGCTCCTATAGCTGCGGCCAGATTATTGGTCTCTGCGGGAACACGAGCCGCTGGTCGACCGGTCCTCACCTGCACTTCGAAGCGGAACTCCTGCATCTCCTTGATGTGCTCGAGAGTCCCAGCGCAGATAAGCTGCATCCGATAGAGCAGACGTCTCAGAGGCATCAGCCTTCGGTGGAAGCGAGCCGTTAAGGGTTTAGTTCGAATCAGTGCTGCTCTGACGGCGAACTTCTCCGATCAGCCACACGCCCATGAATCCAAGCGACGACACAGTGAAATAGATCAGCACCCAGCGCAGTACTCGATCGGGATCTGCAGCTGCGTTGGCGAGCAGCTCAGCGGTTTTGGCAAGCAGGTTGTCCATCAGTTCTGAAGATCGGGGATCAGCGTGAGTTGGCGTACCGGTGATTCTTCGCTCACAAAACCCCAGGCTTCAAACACTGTGGGATCGGGATGGGTGATGCGCTGCTCCGTTCCATTGCGTTCCAACTGGAATCCTTCGCTGGACATGCGCCGCATCAAACTGGCCGATTCCTCGAAGCGGGCGGCCATCGCCTCTAGGCTTGAGCAGTCAGCCGTGAGACCGGATTCACGCCAGGTGAAGTAGGTCATCCTGACTTGATGCCTTTAAAGCATAACTTTAGGGGATGTGAGCGGGGGAAAGCATTGGTGTTGGAAATAAAAATCCTTTCGGTACTGGCTTGTTGTTAAGTCACCCTCTCTTGTAGCGAATTATGTTGTACTCATTCTGAAAACCTATTGTCGTCAATTATTTTTTGGACTGAAGATTGATCTTTCAAGTAAGATGTTGATTTTGCGTAACACGAATTCCAGTTCGACGTTATCTACTCACTGAATAATGCACCGTTGAGATTGTTCCAGGAACGATGATTCCAAGGATCAGGCTGAAGTTCAACACTCAGGGATGCAGCACCAGTCCGAGAAGCACAAGCCCTGCTGTGACGAGCCAGAACGCAGGCACCACGCTTCGTTCATCGGTGCCTCCAAGTTCAAAATGGTGATGGAGTGGCGCCATGCGGAACATGCGTCGCCCGTGACCATCAGAGCCTTTCGTGGCCTTGAATACCCAAACCTGGATAATCACGGAGAGGGATTCCGCCACGAAGATGCCTCCCATCACCAGCAGTGGCCAGAGGCTGTTGGACAACAACGCCACACCACTTAGGGCTGCCCCCATCGCCAGGGACCCCGTGTCGCCCATGAAGGCTCGTGCCGGGTTCCGGTTGTGCACGAGAAACCCCAGCCACGCTCCGGCCATGGTCATGCAGAAGCCAGCCAGGGCGGGATCTCCGTTATCTCCTCGCATCATCAGTTGAAGTGCCAAGCCGGTAAACACCAGTGCTCCGCAGCCGCTGGCCAAACCATCCAGGCCATCGGTGAGGTTTGTGGCGTTGCTCTCCGCCAGCACTACAAACAATCCCAGTGGCCAGATCAGAAGTCCTAACGGCAGTTCAAGGCCATAGGGCAAGGCAATGCTGCTGCTGATCCAGCCCTGCCAGGCTGCGAGAGCCAGAAAGGCTGCGGCCGCCATGGCTTGCAGCAACAATTTCCCTCCCGCTGTCAGACCCGTGTTGGTGTGTTTGGTGAGGCTCCTCCAGTCATCGACGCCGCCGATCAGCATGAACGCCAAAGTCAGCGCTGCCAGGCTGAGCAGTTGTTGTGACGCAACGGCATCCTTTGTGATCAGGCTGCCAAGAATGACCCCGACGGGAACCACCAGAAGCCCCCCCATGGTTGGTGTTCCCGCTTTGCTCTCATGGGCTTTAGGTCCCTCCTCACGGATGAACTGTCCCATCTTCAAGCGACGCAGAAGGGGAATGCCCAAGGCCGCAGTTGCTGTCGTGCATACCGCTGAAATTAAGAGCGGCAGGCTCAGTTGCGCATTGGAGATCCATTTGTCGGCTGCAAAGCTGCTTGCCAGAACCACAAGTATCAGCACGCTGGCACTCAGTGAGCCGTTCTCCCACCAAGGACCATGTTTCGAATCCGTGGATTGCAAAACAGCACTCGAAAGGTCGCTGGGACCATAAATGAGTAGCTCAGCGGCGACCAGTTAGTGCTGGGGGAGATGTCAGTCCTCCCACTGTTCCTCATTTTGCTCGTCATCCTTGTTGTAATCCTCCTTCTCGCCCATGAGAGCAGAGAGTTCTTCCTCTTCGACGGTGCTTACTTCAGGTGATCCGGATTCTTCGTCGGCTACGAGACGGCCGCTGGTTTCAAGCCAGGACAGGAGATCGGGCTCCTCACGCAGGGGAAGCACGGGAGCTGGGTCGCGGCGCCCGTAGCGGGTGAGGGACGGGTTGACGCTGTCCAGGGCGTTTAAATCAACCAGAGCGCTCATGCAGGGAGGGACGCAGGCCAATCAACGATGATAAACCATGTTCTGTTTTGGTCCTGTTCTGAACAAATTTGCCCTGCTTGTTGTTGCGTGGGGCCTAGCCCTGACAATCAGTGCTGGTCTGCATTGGTGGGGTTTACAGCGTCCTGAACCGTTGCAGTCCTCCTGGACCCTGGCACTGCTCCTGGTCTTTTCTCCGCCTGCGCTTGTGGCTGCTTGGTTGCTTGCGACTTCCCTACAGATCGCGACCGGCGAGACGAGAGAATCAGGCGATTGTGATCAGGAGACCCATTGATGGGCCGCGCCAAGAAGGTGGTACTCGCCTATTCCGGTGGAGTAGATACAAGTGTCTGCATCCCCTATCTCACGCAGGAATGGGGTGTCGAAGATGTGATCACATTTGCGGCTGATCTCGGTCAGGGCGACGAATTGGAGCCGATTCGTCAGAAAGCTCTTGATGCCGGTGCCAGTCAGTCGCTGGTGGGAGATCTGATCGAGCCGTTCATCAAGGATTTCGCCTTTCCCGCGATTCGTGCCAACGCCCTGTACGAAGGCCGGTATCCCCTCTCTACGGCCTTGGCGAGGCCTCTGATCGCTAAGCGCCTTGTGGAGGTGGCCCGGGAAGTGGGTGCCGATGCTGTCGCCCATGGATGCACTGGCAAGGGCAACGACCAGGTTCGTTTTGATGTGGCCATCGCTGCGCTGGCACCGGACCTTAAGGTGCTCACCCCAGCTCGCGAGTGGGGCATGAGCCGTGAGGAGACGATCGCCTACGGCGAACGTTTTGGTATGCCCGCACCGGTAAGCAAGAAGACGCCTTATTCCATCGATCTCAATCTGCTTGGACGCAGCATCGAGGCGGGACCTCTTGAGGATCCGATGGTGGCACCGCCCGAAGAGGTGTTTGCGATGACGCGATCAGTGGAGGCTGCTCCGGATGCCTGCGAAGAGATTGAGATTGCTTTTGAAGCGGGCAATCCTGTTGCGATCAACGGTCAGCAGTTGGACCCGGTGGCTTTGATCCGTGAAGCCAACCGTCTGGCGGGCACCCATGGCATTGGTCGACTCGACATGATCGAGAACCGAGTGGTGGGCATCAAATCCCGAGAGATCTACGAAACGCCTGGGTTGTTGCTGCTGATCCAGGCCCACCAAGAGCTGGAAAGCCTGACCTTGGCCGCTGATGTGCTGCGTAGTAAGCGGCAATTGGAGATGCAGTGGGCTGATCTCGTGTACCAGGGCCTTTGGTTTGGCCCCCTCAAGGATGCTCTGGACGGCTTCATGGACCGCACCCAGACCTATGTCAATGGTGTCGTTCGTCTCCGGTTGCACAAAGGGACGGCCACGGTCACCGGCCGCGGCTCAGCAGACAGCAGCCTTTATGTCCCTGAAATGGCTTCCTACGGCAGTGAAGATCAGTTCGATCACCGGGCCGCAGAGGGCTTTATTTACGTCTGGGGTCTTCCAACTCGACTCTGGTCAGCGTCTCACCGCCGTTCAAGCTGAATGCTTCATTTTCTGTAGGAACTTGGGAAGTCTTAGTAACGGATAACGCACAACGTTGTCCGGTACTGAGCTTCCAGGTAGGGCTGGCTTTGGTCGCTCGATCTGCTCTTGATCAACCTGCTCAGCCAGCAGTTGATAGCGCTCCATCAACGGCTCAAGACGCTGTTGGAAGCGGCGTTCAAAAACCTCCGGCAGTTCAGCAAGTAGGTCGTTGTAGGCCTTGATCTCACCTTCGAGCTCTGTGATTCTGTTTTTCAGCAATCGAATAACTTCAGCGTCGCCATGACGCTCGTTCCAAACGGGGTCGGTGGGCTGAAGCTGGTCGTGTTTCGGATCCATGGGCGGACGGTATCGCCCACCCGCGAATCCAACAATGCTGATCAGTCAGCTGATGCAGCGGATTCGGCTTGTTGTTGTTGAGCAGCTTCGCTGCCCGGCATCACCCGAGGTGCGGGAAGGGGACCTTCCTGCTTGACGGTCAGGTAGCGAATCACGTCCTCGCTAAGGCGCATGGCCTTCTCGAGAACAGCAACGTGCTGGCCATCGCCGTTGTGGCTCAGTTGTACGTAGATGCCTTCCTTGTGCTTGGCAATCGGATAGGCCAGACGGCGTTTGCCGCGCATCTGATTGTCCAGCACGTCAGCACCAGTTTCCACGAGCATGTCGCGGTACTTGGTGAGATGGCTTTCGACTTCCTCCTCCGGAATGTCCGGACGAAGGATGTACATGGTTTCGTAATACGGATCGTGCGTCATGGGCAGCACCTAAGGGGCTTCAGGCTCACCGCGGTGAGCGACGGATCAATCACATTATCTCCTGACGTGCCCCCGAAGCCTCAGTAGAGCTGTATGCGTACGGCTTGGCTGATGCCGGGCAAATCCGGTTCGCGTCCGCGCCAGCACTCCACCAGGGCGAATAGAAGGATCGCCAGCACCGCCACCACGACCGTGCTGGACAGGGTGCTAAGCAGCAGGCTGCCTCCGGCAATGGGTTGGAGAAGGATCCCAAACGCGAAGCTCAGCACAACGATCACGATGTCGGTGAGCAGGGCCTGCAGGGTGTTGAAGCGCAGGAAGTAGGGAACGGCTGGATTCCGCACCACCGCCAGAAACAGCACGAAGAACAGCAGCAGGCCACCGAAGGGAACCCCCCGATCCAATTGGATCAGCGGTACCGCGGGAACGATCAGCAGTCTCAGGAACGGGATCTGGTTAAACACACCGTCAGCCCCGAGGCCAAAGGGAATGGCGTCACTCCAGGGGAGCAGGTACACCAGCGGTGCAAGCAGCCGCTGCCAGAGGGGAATCTGCACGGTGGAGCTAAGGGTTGTTGGGACCTTAGGTCGCAAGAGCAGTGGCGGCGGCGCTGCGCATCGCCGCGACAGGAACGTCGTCGCGTCCACTCCACAGCCGCAGCGAGGCAGCGCCCTGCTGCACCAGCATCTCGAGACCATCGATGCAGAGTTGGCCCCGTTGTTGCCCAGCGGCGAGCCAGCTGGTGGGCCTTGGTGTGTAGATCAGGTCGTACAACACCGCTTCTCCGTTCAGGTTTGTCCAGAGCTCGGCCCCCAGTGGCATCGCCTCGGGGTCACCGTGCTGGGCCATGCCCACCGGGGTGGTGTTCACCACGAGAGCCGCTTGAGCCACGCTTTCGTTGAGCTGAACAGCGTTGTCGAGACAGGCCGTCAGGGGGGCATGGCTCTGCTGCAGATCAGTTATGAAGGCTTGTAGTGCCTCGCTACGCCGTCCCACAACGGTGATGCTGCCGAGGTCCAGGGTCTGCAGACCGGCGACCACGGCTCGAGCTGATCCGCCGCAGCCGATCACCACGGCATGGCGTCCTGCCCAGGCGTCGTTGGCACCGAGGGGTGCCAGAAAGCCCTCCACGTCGGTGTTGGTGCCGAACCAGCCACCGCCCGCTCCCGGAATCAGGGTGTTGACGGCACCGAGCCGTTTCGCAAGCGGGCTCAGCTCCTCGCAGAGCTCGGCGATGGCTTGTTTGTAGGGAATGGTGATGTTGAGGCCCTGGCAACCAACGGCCCTGAGACCGTTCAACACCTGGTCAAGGCTTTCGCTTGTGCAGGGCAGGGGCAGGTAGCGCCAGTTGAGCCCCATGCTTTCAAGGGCGGCGTTCTGCATCACCGGCGAAAGCGAGTGGCGAACTGGATTGCCAAGCAGGCCCACAAGGCTTGTGCCGCCGTTGATCATTGTCAGGGCCGGATCGCTCCACCAGCCTGCCTGTTCGGGAACCACACCTCGCCTGTCACCGGGTCTGCTGTGGAGGATGAGCCCATTCAAATCATCATTTCTGGAGGTGGGCACCGATGGGCAAGGTTGTCGGCATTGACCTTGGCACTACGAACAGCTGTGTTTCCGTGATGGAGGGCGGCAAGCCCACCGTGATCGCGAACGCCGAGGGCTTCCGCACCACGCCCTCAGTGGTTGCTTACACCAAAAACCAGGATCAGCTGGTGGGTCAGATCGCCAAACGTCAGGCGGTGATGAACCCAGACAACACCTTCTATTCCGTCAAGCGTTTCATTGGCCGTCGCGTTGATGAGGTGAATGAGGAGTCGAAAGAGGTGAGCTACGGCGTTGAGAAGGCCGGCTCCAACGTGAAGGTGAAGTGCCCGGTTCTCGACAAGCAATTCGCGCCTGAAGAAGTTTCCGCCCAGGTGCTGCGCAAGCTTGCCGAGGACGCCGGTAAGTACCTCGGTGAAACCGTCAGCCAAGCGGTTATCACCGTTCCCGCCTACTTCAACGACTCCCAGCGCCAGGCCACCAAGGATGCCGGCAAGATCGCTGGCCTTGAGGTGCTGCGCATCATCAACGAGCCCACCGCTGCGGCTCTGGCCTACGGCCTCGACAAGAAAAGCAACGAGCGCATTCTGGTCTTCGACCTGGGCGGCGGCACCTTCGACGTGTCCGTCCTGGAAGTTGGCGACGGCGTGTTTGAGGTGTTGTCCACCGCTGGTGACACGCACCTCGGTGGTGACGACTTCGACAAGGTGATCGTTGATCACCTGGCCGAGACCTTCAAATCCAATGAAGGCATCGATCTGCGTCAGGACAAGCAGGCCCTGCAGCGCCTCACCGAAGCCGCTGAAAAAGCCAAAGTGGAGCTGTCCAACGCCACCCAGAGCGAGATCAACCTGCCGTTCATCACGGCCACGCCTGAGGGTCCCAAGCACCTGGATCTCACCCTCACCCGCGCAAAGTTCGAGGAACTGGCCTCCAAGCTGATCGACCGCTGCGCCATGCCTGTGGAGCAGGCTCTCAAGGACGCCAAGCTTTCCTCCGGCGAGCTGGACGAGATCGTGATGGTGGGTGGTTCCACCCGCATCCCGGCCGTGCTCGAACTGGTGAAGCGCATCACCGGCAAAGACCCCAACCAGACGGTGAACCCCGATGAGGTGGTGGCTGTCGGTGCTGCCATTCAGGGCGGTGTGCTGGCCGGCGAGGTGAAGGACATCCTTCTGCTCGACGTCACGCCCCTCTCACTGGGTGTAGAGACCCTCGGCGGTGTGATGACCAAGATGATCACCCGCAACACCACGGTTCCCACCAAGAAGACCGAGACCTACTCCACGGCTGTGGATGGTCAGACCAACGTGGAAATCCACGTGCTCCAGGGTGAGCGCGAGATGGCGTCCGATAACAAGTCGCTTGGAACCTTCCGTCTCGATGGCATCCCCCCGGCTCCCCGGGGCGTGCCTCAGATTGAGGTGACCTTCGACATCGATGCCAACGGCATCCTTAGCGTCACTGCCAAGGATAAGGGCAGCGGAAAGGAGCAGTCCATCTCGATCACCGGAGCGTCGACCCTCTCGGATTCCGAGGTCGACAAGATGGTCAAGGACGCTGAGGCCAACGCCAGCGCTGACAAGGAGAAGCGCGAAAAGATCGACCTCAAGAACCAGGCCGAAACCCTCGTCTACCAGGCTGAAAAGCAGATGGGAGAACTGGGCGACAAAGTTGATGCCGACGCCAAGGCGAAGCTGGAGGAGAAGCGCCTCAAGCTCAAGGAAGCCACCGAGAAGGATGACTACGACGCGATTAAGACCCTGCTGGAGGAACTGCAGCAGGAGCTCTACACCGTGGGCGCTTCTGTTTATCAGCAGGAAGGGGCTGCAGCTGGTGCTGGTGCGCCTGGTGCTGACGCCGGTGCCGGTGCCAACGCCGGTGGTGGCGATGCCAGTGACGACGTCATTGACGCGGAGTTCACCGAGACCAAGTGATCGGTTGATTCACCACTGCGCTAGGGCCCTGCGGGGCCCTTTTTTTATGCCTGCTCAACGGCAGCGGCGACCCACTCTGCGGTGCCAGGCGTGAGCAGAACGCCGTTGCGATAGTGCCCACTGGCAAGGATCAACCCGGGTTCCAGCTTTTCCAGCAGAGGGGCCGGGCGATCCACGGGCCGGGCTCGCAGGCCACTCCAATGGCCAACCACCGTGACTGAGCGCAGCCACTCCGGTGCCCGCTCATTCAGGTTGCGCATCAGCGTCAGAGGATCCTCCGAAGCGCGATCGCCCGGTTCCACGGTGGCCCCGAGCAGCAATCGCCCGGGTGCGCTTGGAATCAGGTTGAAGCCCTGATCCACCAGCACCGAGGGCCAGTTGCTCCACGTTCTCGGACCCGTTGTCAGTTCCAGTGATAGGGCCTGGCCCAACACCGGTGTCATCGGTCGGGCCTGACACAGCGGTTCCAGCAAGACGTCCGAGCTCAGGGCTGTGCAGAGCACCACAAGGTTGTGAACGCAGCTGTCTCCATCGGCGCGATGCACATGCCAGTGGTTGTTGTTGCGCTCCAGATGGACCACCGCCGTGGCATTCAGCTCCACGCTTTGCTCTGCCAGCGCCTGTCGCAGGGCTAGTTGCAGCAGCAGTGGATCCACACGACCGTCGTGGCGCGAGTGCAGGCCACCGTGCCTTGCCGTCGGCCACACCGCTGCCAGTTCGGCGCTAGTGACCATCTGCAGGCCCAGGTCAACGCGCTGGGCGGCCAGCTTCTCCATCTGCTCAGCCGCTCGTTCGTCCTCGGCGATTTGCAGCAGGCCCTGATGGAGCCTGAGGTCAGGCTGGTGAGCCTGCAGCATTTCGATCCATTGCGGCCAGAGCTCCATGCTCCGTCGGCGCAGCCTCCAGCCCCGCCCGCTGCTGCGGCGAAACACGTGGCCCATCAGCACCCCGAGGGATGCAGAGGTTCCACTCAAATCGTTTGCTGATCCCTCTCGATCAACGGAATGGTTCAGGCGAGGGTCGTAAACAGAGACATAGTGCCCTTGCTGGGCCAGATACCAAGCGGTGCCGAGGCCGATGGCCCCGGCACCAATCACTCCAATGGAGCGGTTCAGTTGAAGGCCTCAGCGGGGATGAGATCGCTATAGGCATCAAATCCGGCAGCCACGGCGCTGTAGGACTTCTGCAGACGGCTGAAGTCCTGCAGGCGTGCAGCTTCATCAAGATCTGCCAGAGCTTCTTTCAAGGAGCGGGCCACCTTGGTGGCTTCCTTGCGCTCGCTCTTGTCGAGGCGCTGATTGATGTAGAGCATTTCCCGGCTCACTTCCTGCATGGGGCCATGCAGGAGGTTGCGGGTGAACACCCAATCCTTTTCACTCACCAGCCGGGCCAGATCAGGCAGACGGGACTTTGCGTCTTCAAAGGCTGCGGCCTGGCGGCGGATTACGCCCAGGTCGTCAGGACTGATGCCGGCAGCATTGGCAGCAGCCGGGGCCATCAGACCCAGGCTCAAGGCGACGCAGAGGCAGAACGCGGCAAGGCGGCTCAGAGCCTTCAGCATGGTGATCGAAAATTTCCATGCGACTTTAACCAGCCCCTCCTGCGCGGGAGAATTTTGTTTTTCAAAGCGTTGTTGTGAGTGACGCCACGGTCATCCTTCAGATGATCTGCCCCGATCGGCCAGGCCTGGTCAGCGAATTGGCGGGTTGGGTGGCGGCCAACGGCGGCAGCATTCGTCATGCCGATCACCACACGGATGCGGGAGCTGGGTTGTTTCTCAGCCGGATTGAGTGGCAGCTCCAGGGATTCGGCATTCCCCGGGATGAGCTTCCTGAAGCGGCTCAGGCTCTGGGACAGCGGCTTGGTGGCGAAGCGCAGCTCCACTTCTCAGACGACCATCCTCGTGTGGCGATTTTTGCAAGCAAGCAGAGCCACTGCCTGCAGGACTTGCTCTGGCGGGTTCAAAGCGGGGAGCTGCCGATGCAGGTTCCCCTGGTCATCGCCAACCATCCGGATCTGGAACCCCTGTGTGCATCATTTGAGGTTCCTTTTGTTTGTGTTCCCGTCAGTCGGGATACCAAAGCGGATGCTGAGAAGCAGATCCTGGAGCTGCTTGAACAGAACAAGGTTGAACTTGCGGTGCTGGCCAAATACATGCAGGTGTTGAGCAGTGATTTCCTTGAGCGTTTCCCCCAGGTGATCAACATTCACCATTCGTTTCTGCCAGCGTTCAAGGGCGCTCAGCCGTACCACCGGGCCTGGGACCGTGGGGTCAAGCTCATCGGTGCTACAGCCCACTACGTCACCGAAGATCTGGATGACGGCCCGATCATTGAGCAAACCACCGTTCCCGTCAGCCATCGGGACGAAGTGGAGGATCTGATCCGCAAGGGCCGTGACACGGAACGCCTTGCCTTGGCGCGGGCCCTTCGCTTGCATCTGCGCCGTCAAGTGATGGTGTATCGCGGGCGTACTGCGGTGTTCGCATGACGGCACGTCTGTACGCATGGCTGAGGGGCGACTGTCCGGCGGCCGCTTCCCCCTGGGGTTGGTGTCTGTTTCAGCTCGGACTGCTGTTGCTTCCCTCGTCAGTGTTGCTGGCCAGCCTGCTGTTTGTGCCGGCCTTGGTCCTGGGCAGCCTCCATCGTGAATGCGCCTACTGGCGTGACTGCTGGAACTGGCCGCTCCTGGTGGCTGGCGCGCTCATGTTGCTCGGCTGTTTCAGCGCCTTGCGTGTCGACCTGGCTTGGGCAGGTCTGGCCAATTGGCTGCCTTTCTTTTGGGGGTTCTGGGGGTTCCAGCCCTATGTGGCGGGGGCGGGGGCGCGCTGCCGAGCGGCGCTCTGGATGGTGGCGGGCACGGTGCCTGTTGTGGTGACTGGTTTGGGTCAGTTGTGGTTGGGTTGGCAGGGTCCCTGGCAGTCCCTGGGGGGCCTGGTGATCTGGTTCATGGCTCCTGGAGGTGAGCCAGAGGGCCGGCTGTCGGGTTTGTTCGATTACGCCAACATCGCCGCGGCCTGGTTGGCGCTGGTGTGGCCGTTGATGCTGGCGGCCCTGGTGCAACCCGGACTCGATCGCCGTCGTCGGAGTGTGGTGCTGATCCTGGCTGTCGCTTTGGTGACGGCTCTCGTGCTCACGGAATCCCGCAACGGCTGGGGCGCATTGGTGCTGGCGGTGCCCCTGGTGCTTGGACCGGTGAGTTGGCCCTGGTTGTTGCCTCTGTTAGCCCTTGGATTGATCCCTGTTCTGTTGGCGGTGTTGCCCGGTGTCCCGGAGCTTCTCCAGGACCCCGCCCGGGCCTTGGTGCCTGAGTCGGTGTGGTCACGGCTCAGCGACAGCCGCTATGCGGGGGAGCGTGCCCTGGCTTCCACTCGCCTCAGTCAGTGGGGTTTGGCTTTGCAATTGATCGCTGAACGGCCATGGCTGGGCTGGGGTGCTGCGGCTTTTTCCGTGCTGTACCCCTTGCGCACGGGCAAATGGCATGGCCATTCCCACAACCTGCCACTGGAGCTGGCGGTTAGCAGTGGGGTGCCGGTGGCGCTTGCGCTGGTGGGTCTGGTGCTGGCGTTGTTGATCGTCTCCTTGCGCTGCAGCCGCAAAAGTTTGTTTGATCGCGCCTGGTGGGCTGCGGTGCTGGTGCTGGTGGTGCTTCACGGCACTGATATGCCGTTCTTTGACAGCCGCCTAAACCTTGCCGGTTGGATTCTGCTGGCCGGACTGCGCAGTCTGATTCGGCAGACAGAGACGGCAGCGGTCAGCCGAGGCTGAGGGCCTGTTGGCGGTGCTCCTGCAGCTTCTCCTGACTTAAGGGGCCATCGAGATGGCCCCAGGGCAACACCGCGTCAGAGGCCCACTCGTCGTGCACCACGCTCTCCCAACTGGGAGGCAGCGGTAAGACAACGCCTGCGCTGCGGGCTTCAGGGAGTTCACCGGCCAGGGCCGCTCGGTAGGCCTTCTTCCAACCCCCCAGGCTTTCCTGGGAGCCGCGCACCGCTGCGATCACGGGGGCCAGGCGCCGGTCACTTCGAGACAGCAGGGCCTGAATCACGCTCCAGCCATAGCTTTCCGGGCGCAGATCAATGCCTTTGGGTTTGAGGCGTTTCGCCAGCAACTTCAGGCGTTTTTCCGCTTCGGGGCGTACCCCTTGCCATTGGAACGGGGTGTGCGCTTTGGGCACAAAGGTGCTCACCCCCAGGGTGAAGCGCAGCCCAGGGGTGGCTTTCTTAAGCCTCAGCAGTAGTGCTGCGGTGCTTTCCACATCGTCGTTGTCTTCGCAGGGGAGTCCCACCATTCCGTAGAGCTTCAAGGACTTGAGGCCTCCTTGCTTGACATGGCGGGCCGCAGCTTCGATTTCTTCGCCGCTGAGTTTTTTGTTCACCACGCGGCGCATGCGCTCGCTGCCGCTCTCGATCGCGATGGTGAGGGATTTGCTGCCTCGTCCTGCCAACACAGCCGCCAGCTTCGGAGTGACTGTTGCGGCCCGCACGGAACTGACGCTGACCCGCAGCTCATCGAAGCGATCTTGGGCTAGCCAATGGAGTAGATCGCTGAACTGGGGGTGCTGGGTTACGGACGCCCCCAGCAGGCCGAGGCGTTTGGTGGCTTTAAGGCCTTTCTCAACCGCCGGGATCAGCCCGTCATCCAAAGATGGCGTTCGGAACGGCAGGGTCAGATAGCTTGCCAGGCAAAAGCGGCACAGTTCCGGGCAGCTGCGCACCACTTCCACCATGTGGATCTCTGGCCACGCCGCGTCCGGGGTGATCACCGTTGAGTGGCTGAGGCTGTTGCCGCGCCACGTCTGTTTGGCCACCCGTTCTGGAAGAGTTGCATCCACTGGTGCCACCCCCAAAAGGGTGCCGTCCGCTGCATAGCAGGGTGCATGGAGCTCCGGCACGTAGATCCCCGGCACTCGGGCTAGATGCTGCAGTTGTTCGGCTCGGGGTTGGCCCTTCACGCTCTGAAGGGCATCGATAAATGCGGGCAGCAGATCTTCGCCATCGCCGAGCAGCACTACATCAAAAAACGGTGCAAGGGGCTCGGGATTGGCGGTGAGCACAGGTCCGCCACCAAACACGATTGGATGGTCGTCGGTGCGCGCGTGGCTCCAGATCGGGATGCGCTGCTGTTCCAGCAGATCGAGCAGGACTGGTCCGTCGAGTTCCCAGCTGAGAGAAAGCCCAAACAGGTCGCAGTGCCGGTGGGGTGGATCTCCTTGATCAGTGAACAGCCGGCGCACGTTGACGTCGGTCCGCATCGCCAGGGTGGACCAGACGATCTGATAACCAAGGCTGGTAATCCCAACCGTGTAAGTGCTGGGGAAGGCCAGCACAGTGCGCAGGGCTCCGGGTTCCGGCGTGGCCGGATCGAAAAGCAGCGTTTCCTGGTTCAGCAGGGGCCTCCTGTTGGGCCTGATGGCGGAGTTGGCGGCTTGAACGGACGTCTGTAGTGGTTGAGCTTCATGGCCATCCGATCTTCAGCGTCGAGTTCCATGCCCATCTGACGTTCGTAGATCGAGTGGGGATGGAACAGTCGGGCGATCACGAAGCTGGTGAGACAGGCCACCAGGATCGGTTTGAGGATCAGTAGATCCTTGGTGAGGGCAAAGGCCAGGAACATCGCCGAGATCGGCGTGCGGGAACAGCCGGCCACGAAGGCGCCCATGCCCGCGAATACATAAGTGGTGGGTACATGGCCGGTGAGGGCCTCAACGCCAGATCCACCGGCCAAGCCAATGGCCCCTCCCAGCGTAAGCATCGGCATGAACAGTCCCCCTGGCGCTCCTGAGCCCGCCGCCAGTCCGGTGCTGAAGAAGAGCACCACAAAGCTTGCGAGGGCCAGGCTGATATCGGCCTTGCCGGCTCCGATCAGGTGCTTCAGTTCGCTGGGGTTATGGAAGGCATCCGGCAGGGCTGCATAGACGCAGCCCAGCACGAGCCCGCTCACGGTCATGCGCAGGATCAATCGGTCTCCGAACCAACGGTTGCCCTGCCGCTGCATGGTGAGCACGTAGCGGGTGTAAAGCTCCGCCAGCACCCCGATCACCACCCCGAGAGCCACCAGATACAGCAGATCCACCGGCAGGAAGCGCACCAGGGGGGTGTATTCCCGTTCCAGTTGAAACCCGATGGTGCTGTTGAGCCCGCCGCCCCCGGGGTTGAGGCCGAGAAAGCCGAGCACATCCGCCAGGGTGTCGGCCGAGAAGGTGGTGATGATCACCAGCAGCAGCACCACGGGCCTGGCGGAGTGGAGCAGCTCCTCGATCGCGTAGATGAATCCACCGATGGGAGCACTGAACACGGCGGCGATACCGGCACCACCACCGGCGGCCACAATCACTCGGCGAAAGGCCACTGGTGCCCGCAGCCAGCGGGACATCTGCCAGGCCACGGAGCCGCCCATCTGAACGGCGGGGCCTTCCGGGCCCAGGGGGAAACCCGAGCCGATGGCAATGATGCCGGCCACCAGTTTCACCAGGCCCACCCGAAGCCCCATCGGAACAGAACGGTGGTGCAAGAAACCCATGATGTGGGTGATCCCGGCTCCGCCAGCGGCCGGAGACAAGTTGGCAATCAGCCAGGCCGAGACCATCCCACCGATGGCGCCGAGGGCGGGGAGCACCACCCAGGCCGGAAATTCATCGAGCAGATCGAGTCGCCAATCCCGCAGCAAGTTGATGCCGCTGGTGAACAGCAGACCAGTGATAGCAGCCCCAAGGCCCGTGAGCGCCAGAGCCAAAACCACTACCAGCCAGCGGCGTTCCAACAAGCTCCTTATGCTCCGGCTGGAGCCCAGGAGGTGGCGTCGTTCTTTGGGTTCGCTCAGGGGTGGCACAGATGAGGTGATCCGGGATCAGGCCTGAGCCAAAACGGCGGCTTCGTCGTCAGCGCTGACCACCCGCCCCTGGTCTTCAAAGCCGCTGATCTCATCGAAGTTCAGGTAACGGTAGAGCTCGTCGGAGAGGGGATCGATCTTCTCGGCCGCAATGCTGCGGTATTCCTCCGGGGTGGGGATGCGTCCCAACTGAGCGCAGACGGCGGCTAGTTCGGCGCTGCCTAGGTACACCTGAGCACCTTTGCCCAGACGGTTGTTGAAGTTTCTGGTGCTGGTGGAGAACACGGTGGTGTTGTCTTCCACGCGGGCCTGATTGCCCATGCAGAGGGAGCAACCTGGCATCTCCATGCGGGACCCTGCGGCCTCGAAGGTGGAGTAGTAGCCCTCTCCTTTGAGGGTCTCCTCGTCCATCCGCGTTGGAGGGCAGACCCAGAGTCGCGCCGTGTTCTGGCCGGCGCCTTCCAGCACCTTGGCCGCGGCGCGGTAATGGCCAATGTTGGTCATGCAGGAGCCTATGAACACCTCCTGCACCGGGTCACCAGCCACCTCGCTGAGCAGCTTTACGTTGTCGGGGTCATTGGGGCAGGCCACCACCGGTTCGGTGAGCTCGTCAAGATTGATCTCCAGCACTTCTGCGTACTCAGCATCAGCGTCAGCGCTCATCAGCTGCGGGTTCGTCAGCCAGGCCTCCATCTCCTTGATCCGGCGGGCAAGGGTGCGGGCGTCGCTGTAGTCGCGGGCGATCATGTTTTTGAGCAGCGCCACATTGCTGCGAAGGTATTCGCTCACCGTGTCTTCGGAGAGCTTGATCGTGCAGCCGGCGCAGGAGCGCTCGGCGCTGGCATCGGTGAGTTCGAAGGCCTGTTCCAGCTTCAGGTCGGGCAAACCTTCGATTTCCATGATCCGACCGTTGAACAGGTTTTGCTTGTTGGCCTTCTCGACGGTGAGCAGACCCCTCTGGATGGCCACCCAGGGGATGGCATTCACCACATCCCGGAGCGTGACGCCGGGTTGCAGGGATCCGCTGAAGCGCACCAGTACCGATTCCGGCATGTCCAGCGGCATGGCGCCGATGGCGGCTGCAAAGGCCACAACCCCAGACCCGCCTGGGAAGGAAATCCCGAGGGGAAAACGGGTGTGACTGTCGCCGCCGGTGCCGACGGTGTCGGGCAGAAGCATCCGGTTTAGCCAGCTATGGATGATGCCGTCACCTGGCCGCAGGGCTACGCCACCGCGCTGGGCGAAGAAGTCGGGCAGTTCGTTCTGTGTCTGTAG
The DNA here is from genome assembly GCA_003209165.1 of Synechococcus sp. AG-670-B23. Taxonomy (GTDB): domain Bacteria; phylum Cyanobacteriota; class Cyanobacteriia; order PCC-6307; family Cyanobiaceae; genus Parasynechococcus. The sequence continues at coordinate 47,227 of QCSL01000013.1, forward strand.
ATCCACCGGCTTCGGATAGGCGGCGGTGTGGCAGAAGCTCTGCATCACCAGGTCGGATGAGAAGCCCAGGCAGGCCAGTTCCTTCATTTCGTCCCGCGTCATCGGGCCGGTGGTGTCCTGGGAGCCGACGGTGGTCATGAGCGGTTCACAGCTGGTGCCGGGTCGGACGCCTGCGAGACCGCAGGCCTTTCCAACCATCTTCTGCGCCAGGGTGAAGCCCTTGCCGGTGTCTGCCGGGGCTGAGGGGCGGATGAACAGATCCGAAGGGGTGAGGCCAAGCTTGGCGCGCACCTTGTCGGTGAGGGCGCGACCGATCATCAGAGGGATGCGACCGCCGGCCCGCACCTCGTCGCTGATCGTGGTGGGCTTCAGTTCGAACTGACTCAACACTCTGCCGTCCCGTTCGATCGTGCCGGCGTGGGGGCGAATGGTGATCACGTCACCGGTGTTTAGTTCGGTGATATCGCATTCGATCGGCAGGGCACCGGAATCTTCGGCGGTGTTGAAGAAGATCGGGGCGATCTTGCCGCCCAGGATCACGCCGCCTGCCCGTTTGTTGGGTACATGGGGGATGTCATTGCCGGTGTGCCAGAGCACGGAATTGATTGCGCTTTTGCGGGAGCTGCCGGTTCCCACCACATCCCCGACGTAAGCCACGGGATGGCCTTTTTCTTTGAGGGTCGCGATGGTCTTCAGCCCCTCTGGATCCCGGGTCTCGAGCATCGCTAGAGCATGGACGGGGATGTCCGGCCTGGTGGTGGCGTGGGTGGCTGGTGAAAGATCGTCCGTGTTGGTTTCGCCCTCGACCTTGAACACCGTCACGGTGATGCTTTCGGTCAGTTCGGGCTTGGAGGTGAACCACTCGGCTGCGGCCCAGCTGTCCACAACCTGCTGGGCAAAGCGGTTGTCCGCCGCCAGATCCATCACTTCGTTGAACGCGTCGTAGACGAGCAGCGTTCGGCTGAGTCCCTCAGCAGCACAACCGGCCAGCGCAGCGTCGGAGTGCTTCAACAGCTCGATTAGGGCGGCAACGTTGTACCCACCCACCATCGTCCCTAGAAGGCGCGTGGCTTCAAGTGGTGACACCAGGGGGCTTTTGGCGTCTCCCTGAGCCACGGCACTGAGCCAGGTGGCCTTCACATAAGCGGCTTCATCCACACCCGGGGGGATCCGTTCGCTGAGCAGGTGCAGCAGGAACTCCTCTTCACCGGAAGGAGGATTCTGCAGCAGTGCGGTCAGTCCCTGGGTCTGTTCGGCGTTGAGCGGAAGAGCGGGAACGCCCTGGGCTTCCCGGGCGGCGGCCAGCTCGCGGTAAGCGCTCAGCATGGAGATCTTTGTTCAGGGATGACCACCATTCTTCCGGACCGTGTCTGTTGCCAGTGAGCGG
>QCSL01000014.1 GCA_003209165.1 Synechococcus sp. AG-670-B23
GCCTACTGGACAGGGCCCAGAGCAGCCTGGATAACACCAGGACGAAAACACAGCCATGGCAATGCCAGGTACCTTGCGAACGTAGAGCACAGCTCGTACCACAAGACCTGCTCGAGGGTTCCTCCTGCGGTATTAATTCCTGAACAACTACGTTGACATGGCCACGTGCCGTACATAGAAATCAGATAGCGTTCAAAAGTTTGAAGAGCAGCCATGTCAATGTCCACATCATCGGATATTCCAGCAAAAGACACTTGTTATGGAAAAGTTTGGACGTGGGATGAAGCCGAAAGCGATAATCAAAAAAATCTGGCCTCTTTTTTACAAAAACTGGCTTCAGACTCAGATCTCCAAGAGAAAATTAAAAAGGTTCAGAGCCAGCAGGAGGTTATTGACATTGCAAAAGACTTTGGAATCAATTTCACCGTAGATACTCTTGAGGCTCGGGCTCAAACGCTACCCTTTATACGTGAAGATGAACTCAACAAAGTAAAATGGGCTCGCTGGGGAGACAGCCCAGAGACGCGTCGCTGGGCCATGAATGTTTGGATCAAGCTTTAAGGGGCTGATGGCAAGACCAAGGTGAAAGCATTATCTTCCTGGACTCCAGTTCCAGGCTTTAGGAAGTTCGGGACTTATTGCAGCGGTAAATGTTTTCCCCCTTGGCGCCGCCAGAACGAATCTGGCAAATCAAACGAAACGCCCTGTTGGACATGAGGTTATGTCCGCCGCTGCACGATGCAAGCGCCATCAACGGCAGGATGAGGATGACCTTTCTCATGCGCAAAGGATGGCAACGGTTCAGACCCTTGGAACGATGTGAGTTACCAGGTCAGCGTTGATCCAATTAATGACGCCGGTATCGACATCAGCTACTTGAAACAACGTTGGAACCTTTGGGTTTCTGGCACCGCCATCTACCCAAATCACAGCAGCCATGCGCCAAGCACCATCGGTGTCTGTAACGACCACGGTCATGCCTGCTTTTACATGCAGAAAAACAGGACCTGACTTGGGCATCGCAAAGGCGCTCGAATGATTAATTGACATATCCTCTGGGCTAGTACATCTGTATTAGTTCGAATAGGGTCATGGGACAAGGAATTGATCGTTAAGGACAAGCAAGCGAGCGCGCTGAAAAGTGCTTGTCACTCGCTTGAGTTGTCGATGTTCTCAGAAACCCATGCAGTAACTGCGTTCGGGCTTAGGACTTTCGGAGCTCCCAAAGCAAGCGCGCTACCAAGCTGAGCCACTCCCCGCTGCAACCAGAGATTGCCGGTCAGCGTGCAGCTGTTCAGCGAGGTTTACGCCGCTTTGGATGGCGCCTTCCGCAGTGCCGAAGCCAGGGCCTTCGATCCAGTCGCCGCAGAAACCCACTTCGCTTCTGGGGCACCACTGCAGCTCAGGTGGCAGAGGGTGGTTGAGAGGGCGTGAGGCTCCCCAGCGCATCACCCCCAGTGGCGTCGCCTGTTTCAACGCGGCTGAAACGACTGGCAGGGCTTTCAGCAGTTCGGGCAACAGGGCCATCAGGCGTTTTTGTTCCTGGGCCAGCAGGCGGCCGTGGCTCTCGGGAGTGATGGCTTCCCCGGAATCCAAGCCATGCACCACCAGCCCCCAGCGACCATCGCTTTGTTGCTGCAGCACCAGCCGTTCCACGTTCCAGTGCGCTTTGGCTGGGTCGTTCAACCAGATCTGAGAAGGAAGTTTTTCATCGTTGAGCGCGAGCACGCCGAGGTCCACCATTAGGTTCCAGCGCACCTCGGCTTGGCTGCGTTGAAGTTGGCTAAGCACTGCATCGAGGTCGACGTCCACGCCCTCTGCAACGGCTGAACGCAAGGGGACGTCGTCCCAGGCCAGCATTTTCAGCGAGCGCGGATGGGCCAGCAGGGTTCCACTGAGCACAAGGCGCTTGGCCCTGAGGCTCCAGGTTCGATCCTCGTTCTCCAACAGCCAATGATCCTTGCGTCGTTCCAGCCAGCGGACGCTGGTCTCGAACTGATGGTTCAGTTGCGCGGAGCCAGCACCATTAAGCAGCGCCTCGCAGATGCTGGCCATGCAGGGAACCCCATGCCACCAGCCCCCAACTGGACTGGCTTCAGGGCTGGTGGCTTGAGATAAATCTGCTTCGTCGTTGAGCGACAGCACAGCTCGCTCGTCACGCTGAAGAACGCCTGCCGAGAACAACGGCGTAACCAGCTCCTTCATTCCCGCCGTCATGGAACCGCTGAGGGCAAAGCCTGGCGCTCCATGGTCCAACAGCCAGTCGCTCTGATCCCTTCTCAGGCGGGTTGCCGTCCGGCCACCTGGCCCACGTCCTGCCTCGATCAGGGTGATGTTTAGATCCGATACCAGCTGCTGGAGCCTGCCCACCAGGCTGCATCCAGACAGCCCTGCACCGATAACGGCGAGGTCAACCTCAGCCACGACTGCTGAACGCTCCGCTGCTGATCACATCCAGTAGCGCTCAGCAGCGACTCGAGAAAACAAACCACCCAGCAAAGCCAGAAGAATCGTGACGCCGAAAAATACGAAATACGCCATCTGAACTGTAGGCTTGAACAGAGATTCACGGCTTTCTAACAGCCGCTGTGCCTTGGGTTCGCCTGAGTCACGAGACGACATCAAATCGCTGGTATGGGTCGCCTGAGATTCGAACTCAGGACCAGCCGGTTAAAAGCCGGATGCTCTACCGCTGAGCTAGCGACCCGTGCCCGCTTGGGCATGCCATTTTTGGCACCAAATGAGGTTATCACTCAGGTCGCCGTAGAGACTGGTGGCTGCTGAAGCATCGCCATGACTGGCTCGAAGCCCTGGCCCGATCCCCAGATCGATGTTGACGCCTGGGTCGCCGAATCCGCCGTCGTGATTGGCAACGTGCGTATGGCAGCGGGCAGCAGCCTCTGGCCCACAGCAGTTGCGCGCGGCGATCTCGAACTGATCGACATCGGAGCGGGCAGCAATATTCAAGATGGCGCCGTGCTTCATGGCGATCCCGGGCAGCCAGTGCGTATCGGCGCTGACGTCACCGTGGGGCACCGGGCCGTGATTCATGGCGCCACGCTCGAGGATGGAAGCCTGGTGGGGATTGGCGCCATCGTTCTCAATGGCGTCACCGTCGGTGCCGGTGCGTTGGTCGCTGCCGGATCCGTCGTCACAAAGGATGTGCCCCCCGGAACCCTGGTGATGGGAACGCCCGCGGTGGAGAAGCGGGAGTTACCGCCAGAGGCGATCGATGAGCAGCGCTGCCATGCCCAGCGCTACGCGCAATTGGCGGCATCCCACGCCCAAATCACACCTTGAAATCAACCCCGTGATTGCTGCGAATTCGATCAGCTTTCAAGGAAGGTCGTTGGATCAACGGAGAAGTCCGTAAGATCGGTAACACTGATTTCCGTTTTTTAAGAATGGTCAGAGTTGCCATCGGTCTGGTCCTCATTCTGGTGATCGTCGGTTACTCGGCCTTCAGCGTGATCACCACAGGCCAAGTGCTGGGAATCGACGCCCGCCTGTTCCTTGTGGTTGCCCCGATCCTCGCCGCTGTGAGCTGGGCTGCTTTCAACATTGGCCGTGCTGCCGTGGGTCAGCTACAGCTGATGCTCAAGCGCAGCCGCGCTTGATCCACTGGAAAGCGAGCTTCGTAGGCTGAAAGCTGATTAGTACTGCTGGTTGTCTCAATCGCCCCATGTCACCGTGCTCGGTGCCGGTTTGGCCGGTACCGAGGCGGCCTGGCAGATAGCCCGTGCAGGTGTTCCGGTCAGCCTGGTGGAGATGCGTCCAATTCGACGCTCCCCGGCTCACCACAGCAGCGATTTCGCTGAATTGGTTTGCAGCAATAGCTTCGGTGCTCTGAGCAGCGACCGTGCTGCCGGCTTGCTACAAGAAGAGCTGCGACGACTCGGCTCTTTGGTGATCGGCACGGCAGACACCCACGCTGTTCCAGCAGGTGGTGCACTGGCCGTTGATCGCGGTCGCTACAGCGCTTCCCTCACCGAAGCCCTAGACAAGCATCCCCTGGTCACGATTGAACGGCGCGAGCAGAAATGCCTGCCGCCCGCAGATGGAATCACGGTACTGGCGACGGGGCCGCTCACCAGTGAACCGTTGGCGGAGGATCTGCGCCATTTCACCGGTCGCGCCGACTGCCATTTCTTTGATGCGGCCAGCCCGATCGTCCATGGCGACAGCATCGATCTGTCGGCGGCCTTTCGCGCCAGCCGCTACGACAAAGGTGATGCCGACTACATCAACTGTCCGATGGATAAGAAGCAGTATCTGGCCTTCCGCCAGGCCCTGATTGAGGCGGAACAGGCGGAACTCAATGACTTTGACAAGAACGAGGCGACCTTCTTTGAAGGCTGCCTGCCAATTGAGGAGTTGGCGCGTCGTGGTGAAGACACCATGCGTTATGGCCCCCTGAAGCCGATCGGGCTCTGGGACCCCCGTTGGGGTGATGTGAATAATCGCGATGTGCGCCGGGCCAAGCGCGCCTACGCCGTGGTGCAGCTGCGGCAGGAAGACAAGGACGGCCGCCTCTGGAATCTGGTGGGCTTCCAGACGAATCTCAAGTGGGGTGAACAGAAGCGGGTACTGCAGATGATTCCCGGGTTGGGCCAGGCTGAATTTGTGCGCTTCGGGGTGATGCACCGCAACACCTTCTTGGAATCGCCGCAGTTGTTGCAGCCCACGCTGCAGTTCCGCCAGCGCCCCAACCTCCTGGCTGCAGGCCAGATCACCGGCACCGAGGGCTATGCCGCCGCCGTGGCCGGTGGTTGGTTGGCAGGCACCAATGCGGCCCGTTTGGCTCGGGGCCTGGAACCGATTGATCTGCCGGCAACCTGCATGAGTGGGGCTCTCACCCATTTCGTCAGCGAGGCACCCACCGCCAAGTTCCAGCCGATGCCCCCCAATTTCGGCCTGTTGCCCGATCTGCCGGAGCGGATTCGGGACAAGCGGGCCCGCTATGGCGCTTACCGCGATCGTGCCCTGCAGGATCTGGAGCCAGTGCAGGAGCTCCAACCCGAGACCTTGACGGTATGAACACCCCTGAGGAGGCTCGTCGGATCGAACAGCGCTCTCTGCGCTTCTGGGTCGGAGTCAACGCAGTGATGGCGCTGGCTGGGTTCTCCGCCCATGTGCTCAATAGATCGTCGGCCCGCTGTTGGACGGCCTTTATTCCGCAGTTTTGGTGGGGTCTTCGTTGATTGCCAGTCGCATCAGTCGAAATGTGTTGCGGCCGCCCGATCGGGCCTGGCCCTATGGCTACGAAGGCCAGGAAGCCCTGTATGTGCTCTTCCGTTCTCTGGTGCTGCTGGGGGTGATCGGCTTTGGCGTTGGCAGCGCCTGCTCCACCTTTATCGACTGGTGGCGGGGTTCCAGCATTACGCCGCTGCATCTTGAGCCGGTAGCGCTTTACACCGCTTTGATGACAGCGCTTTGCGGACTGCTGGCCTGGCGGCACCGACGGGATTGGCGCCGCACGGGGAATGTTTCGCTGCTGCTGCTCACAGAAAGAAGCCCGTAATGCCCGTATCGATGCCGTGATCACCCTGGCCACCGGTCTGGCCCTGCTGGCATCTCCCCTGTTGCTGGCAACGCCATTTTCTGCGCTGGCGCCGATCACCGATGCCCTGCTGGTGTTAGCAGTAAGCCTGGCTTTACTGCGCGAACCGCTGGCGGCCCTGCGAGTCGCCATGGCCCAGGCCGCTGGCAGTGCGGCCGATCCGGATGTGCTGCAGCGTACGCGGGTGGTGTTGATGCAGGAACTGGTGGGGCTTCAGTTGCAAATGATGGATTTCACGGTGCAACAGCTGGGCCGCACGGCCCTTGTCGTCGTCTGCATCAATCCGCTGCAACCCATGGAAAGTCGGGTGATTGAAGGGCTGCGCCATCAAATCGATGCCCGTTGCAGTGCTGAACTAGGACGTCCGGTGCGTTCTCAGGTGATTCTCACGGTGATTCCGCCGATTCACCGCCAGGATCCAAGGCCGCAGACGGCCCCTTAGCGTCACCCTCAAAGAAGCGATGCCATGAGCGAGAACCAGCAGTGGGATGCCGTTGTGATCGGTTCCGGTATTGGTGGCTTAGTCACCGCCAGTCAGCTGGCGGCCAAGGGAGCTAAAACCCTTGTCTTGGAGCGCTATCTGATCCCCGGGGGCAGTGGAGGAGCCTTCAAGCGCGAGGGCTACACCTTTGATGTGGGGGCCTCGATGATTTTCGGCTTCGGAAAAAAGGGATTCACCAACCTGCTCACTAGGGCCTTGGCCGACGTGGGGGAGCACTGCGAAACCATCCCCGACCCCGCCCAGCTTGAGTACCACATGCCCAATGGGCTGCGCATTGCGGTGGATCGCGACTATGAGCAGTTCATCGCAGACCTCACGGCGCGGTTTCCCCATGAGGCCGAGGGAATCCGCCGCTTCTACGACACCTGCTGGCAGGTGTTCAACTGCCTTGATGCCATGCCACTCCTCTCTCTGGAGGATCCGGCATACCTCACCAAAGTGTTTTTCAAGGCGCCACTGGCCTGTCTGGGGCTGGCCCGTTGGCTGCCGTTCAACGTCGGGGCGGTTGCCCGCCAGCACATCAAGGACGAGCAGCTGCTCAAGTTCATCGACATCGAATGCTTTTGCTGGTCGGTGATGCCGGCGGATCGCACTCCGATGATCAACGCCGGTATGGTGTTTTCTGATCGGCATGCGGGGGGGATCAATTACCCCAAGAGAGGTGTCGGCGTGATCGCCGAAAAGCTCGTGAAGGGATTGGAACGCCACGGCGGCGCCATTCGCTACAAGGCTCGAGTCACCGAGGTGTTGATCGAGAACGATCAGGCGGTCGGCGTGAAGTTGTCCGATGGCGCGACCATCCGTGCTAAGCGTGTGATTTCCAATGCCACCCGCTGGGACACGTTCGCGGGAGAGGGTGACGAGCAGCGCCGCGCGGGCCAATCCCTGGTGGATGCTGCCCACACCCCTGGCAAAGAGCAGTTTTGGCGGAAGCGTTATGTGCCTTCGCCCTCTTTCCTGTCGCTGCATCTGGGGGTTCGGGCTGATTTGATTCCGGCCGGCACCCACTGCCATCACCTCTTGCTCGAAGACTGGAAGCGGATGGAGGACGAGCAGGGAGTGATCTTCGTGTCGATGCCTTCGCTGCTGGATCCGGATCTGGCTCCGGCTGGGAATCACATCGTTCACACCTTCACGCCATCATCAATGGAGGCGTGGCAAGGGCTTACCCCCAGCCAATACCGCGACAAAAAGGAGGCCGATGCGGCGCGGTTGATCCAACGCTTAGAGGCGATTCTGCCAGGCCTCGCCGATGCCATCACCCATAAGGAGATCGGCACGCCCCGCAGCCATCGGCGCTTCCTTGGTCGCTTTCAGGGCAGCTACGGCCCGATCCCTGCGATGCAACTCCCGGGTCTGCTGCCAATGCCGTTCAACCGCACCGGGCTTAAGAACCTTTACTGCGTGGGCGATTCCTGTTTCCCCGGCCAGGGCCTGAACGCTGTCGCCTTCAGTGGGTTTGCCTGTGCTCATCGGGTTGGTGCGGACCTTGGACTGAATCCCTGGGCGCTGCCGGACTGATCTTCTGCCTAGCGTGACTTTGAGAAGGAGTTGGGATGCCGCCTGAGTTTCAGCCGTCGTCGGAAGATCTGGCCCGCTACCTCGAACAGAGGGGTGAGCTCAGCAAGCCCTGGAATCTGCAAATGCTGCGGCTCAAGAAGCTCAAGGAAGCCAAGGAATCGATGGACCCACAGCTGTATCTCGAGAAGTTGCAGGAGGCCCATGCCGATCTGATGCGTCTCGGCCAGTTCTGGAAGGGCCGTGAACAAGAGGTGTTTGGTGGCACGTACCAACCTTCTGAACTGATCGAACCATTGCCGGGTTCCCCTGAAGACCGATGATCGGCATCGAACAATTCGGGTTATCGCCCCTGATCCGCTTCACCCTGCTCAGCCTTTATGGGGCCTTGGTGCTGCCCTTGCCTCTACTGACTCCAGCGGAGTCACGCTTGTTAATGGTGGCTGGGCTGCTGCTGGGCTTGGTGTTTGTGATCGGTCTGTTGAGCGAACGGGTGGAGACCGATGCCGAGGGAATTCAGGTGCGTTACCCCGCCTGGATTCGCTGGTTGCTGCGGCGCGGCTGGACAATGCGTTGGCAGGACATCCGGGCCTTGGTACCCGTCGGCACCAGTCAGGGGGGAACGGTCTACTACTTGAAGGCAGCCGATCTGCGCCATCAGCTTTTGCCGCAGCGTATCGAGCGCTTCGATCGATTCCTGGAGCTGCTGGAGGCCAACACCAGTGTGTCGACTAAGGGCATCGGGCGTTTGACCCCTCCCTGGACTTATCAGCTGTTGGCTGGATTGACGGTGGTGATGATCGCCGGCGAACTGCTGACGTCCCTGGCTCTGGCTCAGGACTGGATCAGTTTGCCAGGAGGTTATTCAGGCTAAAAAATGTTTTTGTCCTAGTCCATTGAGACAGTCTTTCTTGGGTGGAAGCCGGGATGACTGGGAATGCGACAGCTTTGCCTTGATCAGAGCTCTCAAAAAAAGAAGGGCCTGTCGCTAAAAAAAAAGATAAGCACCCGATTGCTTGCTGATGGGGTGGTGTGTATGAGAATCTATCGGTAGATGAATGACAAGAAATTAGCGCCTCCTACTTTTCCTCGAAGGGTTTTGTATAGCTTTCAGCCCCGTCTTTCAACTAGGCATAGCCTTTCCGACGGAGAAGCGCAGCTCCAAACTCTTTTAATAACAGCTCACTTCTCCCGTGGATGAATATGTCTTGTATGTTATCGAGCCACACAGACCTGACCAAGTAGTGCTGTCTTAGTAGAAATAATGACGGCAACTAATCTGAGACTGTGTCATTTCTGTCGCTACAATATCGACCATTACAAACTCTGTTGCACCCATTAAGTCACCGGTTAGACTTCCGAAAATACTAGAATTAATTGGGTTGAAGAGTTTCATTTGATTAGCTTGATCTTTGAGGCATACTCCTCTAAAAAAACATCTCCGTTCCAGCTGGGAATTAACTCCCTCAGCTGAGGGATCATTCGAGCAGTCGCTATCCCCCCCCCACCCCCACCCCCGCGGGGGGTGTCCGCGTACCTTCGATAATAAGCCTCGCAATATTATGTTGAAAATTTTAGGTGCCTCTCTCTGTTGCTCCTTCCCAGAATGAACCAAGCAATAAAAGAAGCTATGTAGACAGAAAGAAGTAGTAAATTACTTAAAGGGAAGAAGTTGTTCCAAGCAACTGACACCATCACTGATATTAGCCTGGATCAACCCAAGCCTTCAAGCCAGTCCGTTGTCAGCAGCACGTATCTTGATAGTTACAGTCTTCAAACTCTTGAATAAGGGATTCAGCCTCAAATGGGTTTGTCTGCCCAAGTAGAAGCTCTGTTCTTTGCTTCAACCACCTTGACACCTGAAGCTGCTGGGATTGTGGAATCTCATCTACAGTGATGAGCTTCATATTCCTTCTCCAGTTCTGCTCCCAGTAGGACATGGCATGCCAGAGAAAGTTAATAACTTAACTGAGATGCTTTTAAGTTTCTGCTATCTAGATAACCATTGCGAAAAGGTTATAGATGTTACTTGTCCAAGATAGCCATTGAGACTAATGTCTGAATAGATGAATTTGGTAGCAATGAATTCGGACAAGAAGGATTCCTACGCAAGAGCGCTAAAACTATTCACAGCCTCAGTCATCAAACCAGATCATGATTTGCGACGAATAGCAAATGATTATTACTGTTATGAAGAGTTGATGGAAATCAGGTTTCATTGCCTGACCTACCTGCAAAGCTTGAAGGAAATTCATGAGATAGATATGCCTGACGAAAGTGATGAACTTGAAGCAGAAAAGATAAGGCTTGAAAAGGCTGCTGCTAGGACTTCTTAATAAGTCAAATAGCAAAACTATCGATCCACTGCACAAGTTGAAGCTAGGTCAACAATGGGAAAAGCTAGGCTGTCTTGCTTAAAGCCAAAAGGTGATAATGAAAGGGTGAATGAGTTGACCGCAAAAATAAAAGGCATTGAAAAAGACATAGAAGATACATGCCGGAAATGTTGATTACTGCTTGGTTATCTGCCAAATCCTGTACTGATCAGCGTCTCCCTTCCTCAGGTAGCGGCGTCCTTTGAGCAGCGGTGATCCTTCAGGTAAGAGGCCAAGAATACCTGAAAAATGACTCGCGCCTGGGGGATTGGCGCATCACTGATACGGTGCTCTTTCGATGTAGTCGTCCGGTTTTGGAATGATTGGGTCTCGTTTTGTTTTGCCCCTTTTGCTCCCAGTTGATGGATCATCTTTCTTGCCCAATTTCTTTCTCTGAACAGCGTTGCTGTCTTTGTTCTCTTTGCCGTTGTGTCCAGCAGCCAGAACGTCAAGCCCTTGACCATTAGGCAAAGCGGTAACACCTGAGCCAGTCATTAAGAGCAAGGCAGCTCAGCCAAAAACGAAGTTCTTCGTCATGACGGCTATTAAGCAGTTCCCACCTTCTCTCCAGCCTCCAGAGCCCAGCCCATCTCCTTCTGCCAAGTGGTGCCAAGAGCTTGCATCGCTTCTTTGGGTGATCTCCCTGCTGACGGGCGATGGTCCCCCGAATCAGACAGGTATTTCCGCTTCGATCTCCCAGCCGTCGTTGACCAGTTCCTCAGCCCTTTTAGAGGCGTCTTCAGAGGCAACATCGATGAGGAGGAATCTTTCTCCTTGGTTGCAATACAGCCTGGTTAATCCGATCACGGCGGGGGCTCCCGGGTGTCGACGGGGTCATGTTGACCCGCTTGAACCGATCAAGCAACGGCTTCGGCCCTCCGAACAACTCTTGATTTTGTCCAGATGCCTGATGTTGCCATGGCGTCTTTAGACGCTGAAATAAATTCAGTTGCTCCGGTGGGATGACAACCGAACTCACCAATCTCCCCTGCGGAACGGTTCAGATCAAAGTCTGCGTGAATCACCTCTGTGAATTGGGTTGGGTGACTTCGCACCATTTGGTACCAACCAAAGAAGCACAATTGAAGAAGGCCATTCATCAGAGCAAGACAAACTAAAAATCCTCACAGGACTTGATTGAACGACTTGCCTTGGGGTGGTCGTTGATTGCCCTTGAGCCACAAGATTCCAATCTCTGACTGGAATGGATCAATCCGATTTAGGTGGCCGGCAGGTTATCGAGGCTGAAGCGGTAGCCCCGCTGACGCACGGTGGTGATTCCACCGCCCTCACCAAGACCGGCTTGCTCCAACTTACGGCGCAGGGTCAGCACCTGGGTGTCTACAGAGCGGGGGCCACCACTGAAGGGCGGCCAGGCCATCCGCAGTAGTTCCTGCCGGCTGCGCACGAGCCCAGGCGGCATCAATAGGGCGCAAAGTAGGGCAAATTCGCGAGGGCTGAGCTCCACCGGCTGCTCCCTAAGTGTCACCTGGCGCAGCAGAAGATGAACCTCGAGGGGGCCAACGGTGACCCGTTCCTGCAGGCCGCTGTGACCCCGCTTCAGCAGGGTGCGGCAACGGGCTGCTAATTCCTCGAGGCCAAAAGGTTTGCGCAGCACATCGTATGCGCCGTCATCAAGGAGGCCTACCACTGGTTCGGCACCAGTGCGTGCTGTCAGCACAATCACCGGACATCGAAGCTGCTCAGCCAATCGCAAGGCAGAGCTGCGTTCCAACAGTTCTGCACTTACCAACAGATCGGGAGACTGTTCATGGCAGACCTCTAAAGCTTCCGTGGCGTTCGCCACTGCTGCGGTGAGATGTCCGTCTTGACGGAGCCGCTGCACCAGCACCGTTCGCAGGGTGGGATGTGGCTCGACCACCAAGACCCGCGAAGGTTCCTGACCGGTATTAGAGCTTGGTATGGCCACCGGATCGGAGCTGGCTGCAGATGCTTCCGCCGTGAGGTCGTGGGGAGTGGAGGTCACTGGATCGGCCTGGGCGCATCTAAACTAAGCCGAAATTCCTGGCAGGCTGGTAGCAGGGGCTGCTGTTGTATCTCATGACATCACTCGACGACCCTGAAGCTATCCGTCATTTCCAGTCTCTTTGCGATGCCTGCCAGGAGCTGACTACGAAGTATCACACTCCCTCGGAGTTGCGGCTTTACTCCGACGGCTACCTGCATGCATTGCGCAAGTCGGGGTCGCTTGATCCCCGCTCTCAGCATCGCCTCGAGCAATTGATCGATCGCTGGATCATGGATCCCTCCAGCTTTATAGGCCCTGACGGGGATCTGAGCACCTTATACATGCGCCATCCCCAGGGCTATTGAATTAGCTGGCTAGTGCAATTTCAAGCTTTTCACGAAGTTCTCCAGAGTTGTACATTTCGATCAGGATGTCGGAGCCGCCAATAAATTCGCCTTTCACATACACCTGGGGGATGGTGGGCCAGCTGGAAAACTCTTTGATTCCTTGACGAATTTCTTGATCGGAAAGCACGTCAAATGTCTCGAATGCCACACCGAGAGAGTGCAAGATTTGCACCACATTGTTTGAGAATCCGCACTGTGGCATCAGCTTGGAGCCCTTCATAAACACGAAGATTGGGCTGGAAGCGACCAGAGTTTCGATGCGAGTTTTGGTGGAGGGGTCCATTGTTGTGCGGAAATGAGCGTTATGCGGACGCAGCGTCCGAAGGTGTTGAGGTGTTGAGGGCGAGGGCGTGAATCGATTCGCTGGCCAATTCCTGCTGCAGCGCGCCATACACCATTTGATGCTGACGGATGCGTGAAAGGCCGGCAAAAGCTGACGACACAACCGTCACTTGAAGGTGATCACCGCCGCCGGTCAGGTCTTCGACGGTGACGTTGGCGTCGGGAATGACCTGTTGGATCGCGGCTTCAACGGCATCCGGCTGCACCATGGCAGTGGTTTTGGAAAAGGGGGACTGGCTCAGATGCTGACAGACCGGCTCATTGGCCGGCTGGTGATGCCCCCCGGAATTCCGTTTCAACAAAGCCCAGTTCCAGCAGGCCCTGATAGGCCTTCTGTCCCTGGGGCTTGGCCGGTGTCATCAGCTTGACCACCTCGACCAGCACCGGAACAGCTACTTCGGGCTGGTTCTGACGGCGGAACAGGGCAGCCAGTCGGAGGTTGGTTTCTGCCAACAGCTCGAGAGCTTCACGGCCCTTAGTGTCCATCTCACGGGGGATCCGGGCATCCAATCCGCGGAAGGCACCACTCAGATCGCGGTAGAAGGCCAGCAGCTGCTTGGAGGCTTTGCGGGCTTTGTCGTAATCGGCCCGTGCATCAGCAAGGTCTCCCTGGCTGGAGGCTGCATCCCCCGCAGCAAGCATCGAACGAACGGCTGCTGGGTTGAATCCACCCTGGGTCTGAGCCAGAACCCGGTTTTCTGAAGAGGTTTGGGCGATTCCAGGAGTGGCGGTCACGCCCAGGGTTGCCACCAGTGCAGCAGTCGTCAGCAATGCGCGACAACCCATGAGACCAGAAAGAAACTTGGCGGACTTTAGAAGCTCTGCAGCGGTCGGCCAACGGCTGCACGGGCCGCTTGTTCAGCCGTATGCATAGCAGCAGCGAGTTGGTTGTTGAACTGCCGCGTCGCCTCGCGCTCTCCTTTGGCTGGCACGGTTAAAGGCGCACCGAAACAGAGCGCTGCCCGGCTGAAGGGTCGTGGTGGGGCCTGGCTGTAGCCCAAACCAACTGGAACCACAGGAACGGAAACACCGCGGCTCTGGGCGAGTTGGGCCAGGCGCACCAAACCGGGCCGCAGCTCAATCGCCTCGTCATGCCGGTGGATCCTGCCTTCGGGGAACATCACCACTTGCTGTCCGTCGGCCAACAGGTCGATGGCAAGACGGAGGGTGGTCATCGAGGGTCGTCCCTGGTCCACTGGAAAGCACCCGAGGCGTTGCAAAAACCAGCCCTGCAGCCCCCGCATTTCCGTGGTGGTCACCATGAAGCGGCAGTCGCGGCCACTGACCCGACGGCCGGCTGCCATCGGCAGCATCAGGGCGTCCCAGCGGGCGCGGTGCGTCGGCGCCAGCAGCACCGGTCCCTGATGGGGGAGATGCTCCGGATGCAGCACCATCCGCTCACGGAATTGAAACCGCAGCGCCAAATCCTGGGTGGTGAACATCGCCAGGGGGGCCCAGAAGCTGTCGATTCCGACACGCAGGCTGTTCTCTCGGGTCGCCAGGGCCGCTTGCAACGGGCTGATCGAATTCGGTGCTGGAGAACTTAAATCCCCCAGGCAATGCTGCATAGGATCCAGCCAACGACTGCCCCGTCATGGCCAGCCTTGGCGTCAACATTGACCACATCGCCAACATTCGTGAAGCGCGGCGAACTGTCGAGCCCGATCCAGTGTCGATGGCACTATTGGCTGAACTCGGCGGGGCCGATGGAATTACAGTGCATTTGAGGGAAGATCGGCGTCATATCCAGGACCGGGATGTGGAGTTGCTCCGCCAAACCGTGCGCTCCCGCCTCAACCTGGAAATGGCCGCCACCGAGGAGATGGTGGCTATTGCGCTGCGGATCAAGCCCGACATGGTCACCCTGGTGCCGGAACGGCGTGAGGAGGTCACCACGGAGGGAGGGCTGGACGTGGCCGCACAAGAGTCCTCACTGGGGGCAATGGTTCAAACCCTTCAGGCCGCCAAGATTCCGGTAAGCCTGTTTGTGGATCCGGAGGCCACCCAGCTTCAGGCTTGCAAACACACTGGGGCCTGCTGGGTGGAATTGCACACGGGCCGTTACGCCGATGCGGACTGGAGCACCCAGCCGCAGGAGCTGGCTCGGTTGCAGGAGGGCACCGCCATCGCCCGGCAGCTCGGTCTGCGGGTTAATGCTGGCCATGGCCTCACATATCAGAACATTGAGCCCATCGCGGCCATTCCTGGGATGGAGGAACTCAACATCGGCCACACGATCGTGGCCCGGTCCGTAGCAGTCGGACTGCAACAGGCTGTGCGGGATATGAAGATCTTGGTTCAGAATCCTCGCCTTGATCCCCTTTTCGGACAGGCGCCCGGATGACCACATATCACTTCGTTGCAGCCAGCGAGCGCTTCCTCACCCTGGAGGAGCCGCTGGATGAAGTGCTTCGGGAGCGCGAACGCAACTACGCCGAAACCGGCAAGACCATTGATTTCTGGTTGGTGAAGCAACCGGCTTTCCTCGCCTCGCCTGAGTTGGCTCAGCTGAAGGCGAGTATCCCGCAGCCTGCTGCCGCTGTGGTTTCCACCGATTCCACCTTCATCACTTTTCTCAAACTGCGTTTGGAGTACGTGGCTGTGGGCTCCTTTGAGGCACCGTCCGCGGGAATACCCGATGCCCTTGCCAGTGCCGTCTGATGAAGCCCAGTTCCCTCCCCGTTCAGCAGCGCATCGCTTTACTGGTGGAGGCCCTCGATGGTGCTGAGAAAACCAACAAGGCCTTGGCCACATGTGCCGACGGGGACGCAATGGTGGAGATCCTGTTGGGGGCTTCGGCCAAGCTTGGGTTGGGTCTAACTCGTCGCGATCTCACGGAGACTCCGCCTATTCGCGACTGGATCTGGTTCAAGAACAACGACCCTCTGGTAACCGTCGGTGATGCCAGGCCCCGCTATCGCCGCGTAACCCCCGAAAAGCCCAAGCCAGACCCGACCCAACAACAGGAACGCAAGCGTTTTCTCGGTTTGTTCTGATCTGCTTTCAGGATTCTTGGTGGTGTCTGGATGAGCATCAGAATTGATGCATCTCCAGTTTGTTGCTGTGAACCCTCGCAGAAGCAGGCACTGGGTAATTGGAGACGTGCACGGCTGCTATCAACCCTTGCGCAATCTGCTCGACACGTTGCCGCCGAACGACCATTTGGTGTTCTGCGGGGATTTGATCAACCGTGGTGAGGCCATTCACGCAACGATGGATTTGGTCTGGGATCTGTTCCAAGCAGGCCGTGCCACCTGGCTGCGCGGGAACCATGAGCAAGACCTCATCGACGCCCTGGAGAACCAAGCTCTTGCGCTTTCCCAGGAAAACTTGAGTCTGCACGCCACCTACGCCCAGCTAGGCGACAGCAGCGCTCGCCATTGGTTGCCGCGCCTTCAACAGCTTCCGCTCGTTTATCGCGGTGACGGTTGGTGCGCCACCCATGCCGGGTTCAACGCGGCGGGCCAGCCGGATTTATCCATTCGCGATCCCTTCTGGGAGTCCTATGACGGTCGCTTTGGCCTGGTTGTGGTGGGCCACACGCCCCGTCCCCAGGTGCAGCGCCTCGGCTCCATCGTTCTGATCGACACGGGAGCGGTCTACGGCGGTTTTTTGTCGGCCTACTGCCCGGAAACGGGAGCGATCGTTCAGGTTGAGGGGGCTGCAACCGATGCCGTCCGGGCTGGAGCTGCAATCCCTTGCTGACGGTTTACCGAAGCAACAGGGCTGAATTTCTGGCTCGCCTGCTGGCCCGTCAGTTAGTCGAGCAGCAGCCGGGGCCCATGGAGACGGTCGAGGTGATGGTCAACACCTGGCCCACCAGCCGATGGTTGGGGGAACAGCTGGCCACGGCCAACGGCATCAGTTCCCTGGTGCGGTTCCCCTTCCCGGGCAGTCGCCTGCGGCAGCTGGTGCGCCAGGTGCAGGATCTCCCCGCGCAGGAGGACGATCCATGGCGGGCGGGCCAGTTGGTGTGGGCTGTGCTCGAGTTGCTGCCTGAGCTGTTGGATCAGCCCGTCGCCCAGTCGCTGCGGGTCTGGCTCGATCAGCGTGAAGGAACCGCCTCGGGGTTGACGCGGGATCGCTGGCAGCTGGCGCGCTCCATCGCCGACGCCATGGACGATTACGCCCTTTACCGCTCCGATCAACTGGAGCAGTGGAAACGTCCGCGACCTGATGACGACTGGCAGTCCGTGCTCTGGCGACTGCTGGCCGAACGGCTGCCCCGGGCTCCCTTTGGTCTGCAGGTGCGGGAGGCCGTTGATCGTCTCCGTCGTGGAGATGTTGATCCGGCGCTACTGCCGGAGCGGCTGCGGCTGTTCGGCATCAGTGCTCTGGCACCGGTGCAGGTAAATCTGATTCAGGCCTTGTCTGGGCTGCTGGAGGTGGAGATCTACCTGCTGACCCCTTGTCCAGATCTGTGGCAGCGCTGCGGCAGTCGGCGTGTCTCGCTCGGGGATGACTGGCTGGTCCCGCCCGATGGGGGCTGGTTGGCGGAAGCGCCGCGCTTGGAGGCCGTTCTCGGGAGGATGGGTGCCGAATTTCAGCAGTTGCTGGAAGGCTCCGGTGAAGCGCAGCTGGGGGAGCGACGGGAGGGGGATCTGTTTGCAGACTCCCTGCAGATCGCCACGGCGGAAAAGCGCCAGCCGACCCTGCTCGATCAGCTTCAGCAGCAGCTGGTGGATGCCGAGAGCATCCTCGAGCTGACCCGTTCCTCAGGCGATGAGTCGTTGTTATTTCAGGCAGCACCGGGGCCTTGGCGGGAGGTCCAATTGGTGCGTGATCGCATCCTGCAGTGGCTGGCGGCCGATCCGGAGCTTGCGCCACGCGACGTGCTGGTGATGACCCCGCAAATTGAGCGTTATGCACCGCTACTCAGCTCAGTTTTTAACGACACGGCAGCCATTGGTGTCGATTTGCCCTGGCGCCTTACAGACCGCAGTCAGCAGAGCAGTCCGGGGTTGTCGATGGCGATGTTCACGCTGCTGGAGTTGGCCGCCACACGCCTCACCGCCACGGGCCTTGAACGTCTTCTGGCAAATCCGGCCATGCAGGGCCAGCAGGGTCTCAAGGCGGCGGAGGCGGTGCTAATTACTCAAACGCTGCAACGCAGCGGTTTTCGCTGGGGGTTGGACGCCCGTGAGCGGGGTGGTGATGAGGTGCACAGCCTGAGCTGGTGTCTTGACCGTTGGTTGCTGGGGCTGGTGTTGCCGATGGACCCGGGCTTGGCTCCGGCAGGGGCGGCACCGTTTCAGCAGGAGCTGGACCCCGATCGCCTGGTGCGGTGGTGGACCCTGCTGGATCGTTTGGCGCGCATGCTCGATCGCCTGCGACAGCCCCGTCCGTGCCACGGCTGGGTGCAGTTGCTGCAGTCCTTATTGCAGGAGCTGTTCGCTGAGGGCGGTGCCTGGGCCGATGAGTCGCAAAGCTGGGCGGCGGCGCTGGAAGAGTGGCGGCTGCGGGCCAATGACTGCCCCCTGGACCTCGACGTTGCCGTGGCCTTGGAAGTGCTGCAGGAGGCGTTGTCGGTGGACAGCGGTCGCTTCGGTCACCGCAGTGGAGCCCTCACCATCAGCGCCTTGGAGCCGATGCGGGCCATTCCCCACAAGGTGGTTGTCTTGATGGGCCTCGACAGCGCCGAATTCCCGCGCCCGAGCCGCCGTCCTGGCTTTCATCTGCTCGAGCAGCAACGACGCCTTGGGGATCCCCGTAGCAGCGACCAAGACCGCTACGTGCTGCTGGAGGCCTTGATGTCGGCACGCCGTCATCTGCTGATCAGCTGGTGCGGGCGGCTGGAACGCACCGGTGAGCCCCAGCCGCCTGCTGCACCGGTGGAACAGTGGCTTGCGTTGCTGCAGGAGCAGTTGCAACGGGCCGGTGCCTCTACAGAGGGGTTGTTGATCACGCCGGCGGCCAACCCCCTCTCCCGTGAGAACTTCCGGCCCGAGGCCCCGCTCAGCTGTGATCGGCGTCAACTGGAGGCCAGACGCTGCCTGGATCGTGCTTCAGCATCGTCCCAGGACGCCCAGGGGCTTGCCTGGGCATCGCTTTGGCAGGAGGGCATGGACCTTGACGAGGCCAAGGGACGTGATGGAGACGACGGAGACGATCCGGCCTTAGACCCTGAAGCGTTGCTGGCCTGGATGCAGCAGCCCCAGAAGGCCTGGTTACAGGCGCGGGGCTTGCGGCCAGGGGAGGGAATTGAGGCTGTGGAGGATCTCGAAGCGCTCGAGTTGGAGGGCCTGCAGCAATATCTGCTGCTCAACCACGAGCTTGAGGAGCAATTCATTCTTGGATCGGCTCCGGATTGGATGGCGTCGCTGGCGGGCCAGGGTGTGCTGCCGGCGGGGGCTGGTGCGACTCTTGAGCAGGAGAAACTGCAGCAGCGTTGGCATGCCCTGCAACGGCAGCTTGCATCGCTCGGCCCCTGCCGGCGAGAGGTGCCTGTGCTCGCCGGTCTGCCGATGCCCCTGCTCTATGCCGGTGACACCCAGGTGGTGGTGCAGCCGGGCATGCTTACGGCCGCGGCGGTGATGCGGGGCTGGTTGCACCACCTTTTGCTGTGCGCTGAGGGATTCGCTCCTGCCGCCGGTTCAGCGGTGGTGGCGCGCAGCACCCGGGTTGCCGGCGCCGAGGTGCACCTGCGCTGGGCGGCCCTGCCAACGGTTGAAGCCCAGGACCAGCTGCACCAGCTTTCGCGGCTGGCGCGACAGGGGCTGGAGGGGTGCTGGCCGGTCCCCCCGAAGAGCGGCTGGCTGTTGGTGTCCAAAGACCAGCGCAAACCGGGGTCAGGGGGGCTGGAATTTCGCAAGACCTGGCAGGAGGAGGGAGCCACCCCGGTGATGCAGCTCTGCTTCGGCAGGGAGGTCGCTGCGGAGGAATTGATGGATCAAGCCGGATTCCAGGCAGCGTGTCAGCTGCTATATGGACCTCTTTTGGCGCAGCTGCGTTAGTCGAACAGCTCGTCGAGCATTTCGCGCATGCGTTCGTTGGAGATCACCACGGGCTCGACTGCCTGACGGCGAAAGAAGTAGGCCCGATGTTCCTGATTAATGCTTTCGACCGCGGCGGCCTTGCGCACCAACAGCTGGGCCAATCTCTGACGACGTTCGGGAGACATAACAGGCTCGGGGCTCCACACAACCTGAGGGGCGAGAGATAACGCAACAGCGCATTCCCCTTTTCTCTCAAGGGTTGAGTTGCATCCGTTCATGAGCTCATAAAAAAGCGAGGGTTCTTCAGGCCCCCGCTCAGGTCGTCTTCTGTTCTGGGATGTGACAACACCCAGTCCAGTTCGCAGCTTTCGCCGGCTGCTTAATAGAAGTTAACACTGGTTTTGAGGTCGGAGTTGAGCAGACTCCGTCTATGGCCCAGCGATTCGATGCCAACACCTACCCCCTCGGCCCTGGGGTCCGCCTGCTCGAAGCTAGCGCTGGCACTGGCAAAACCTTCGCCCTGGCGCACCTCTGTCTGCGGCTGATCACGGAGGTCGACCACGCCCTCGAGGCCTTGTTGGTGGTGACCTTCACCGATGCGGCGGCCGCAGAGCTGCGTTCTCGCATCGGCCAGCGGTTGCAACAGGCCTTGCAGGGCCTCGAACAGTTGGAGCAGGGGATGGAGGCTTCCGCCCCGGACCCCGTTCTTGCGGAGTGGCTGGCGGGTTCAGAGCCAGGGGCGGTGCGTCAGCGGTGGATTCGGCGCCTGCTGGTGGCCCTGGAGCAGTTGGAGCGGGCCGACATCACCACCATTCACGGCTTTTGTCGCCGCAGTCTTCGCCGTCTGGCCCTCAGCAACGCTGCGGCGATGGAGCCCCAGCTGGACACCGATGCCACAGCGCTCCAAGCCGAGGTGGTGCAGGACCTCTGGCAACAGGAGCTGCTCAGCCTGCAGCCGAATCAGTTCAAGGCGTTGCGTCAACGCGGCATCTCGCCGCAGACCCTGCGCAGAGGCTTGGCGCAACTCGATGGCAAGCAGCAGCCCCGCTTCAGGGCCAGTGAAACAGCGATTGACCTTGACCAGTCCCTCGCCCCACAGCTGGACCACTGGCTGGCCCAGCTCTGGGAGGACTTTGTCCCGCTCTGGCAGCGGGACCATGCCGCCCTGGATATGGGATTTCGTCAGGCGGCAGAGCAGTGGAAAGCCCGGGGCTGTGGATCCACCACCCCCTACTCCGGCAAGCCCAAGAGAGACCGTTGCGCGCAGATCAACCAGTGGCTGAATGGGCAGACCTCAGTGCCATCGCTGCTGGAGATTGCAGCCCATGAGAAGCCCCTGAAGGAGTACTTCCACCCCTCCAGTTGGTGCAAGATCGCGCGCAAGTGCGGCGAAACCGATCCCAGCCTGGTGATGCCGGCCTTGCAGGCCGCTGTTGCGGCGCTCTGGGATGCACCGATCGAGCGCACCTGGCAGTACCTGCTGGAACGGGGCTTGCAGGAGTTGGATCGCCGCCGTCGCCGCCGGGGCGTGATCACTTTTGGCGGGTTGTTGGCCGCCATGGACCCCGGCGATGGCGACGTTGCCTGGCTTTCGCCCCTGCAACAGCGCTACCGGGCCGTGATGGTGGATGAGTTCCAGGACACGGATCCCGTGCAGTGGCGCCTGTTGCAGCACGCCTTTGGTCGTGGTGAACGGCATCTGCTGCTGATGGTCGGGGATCCCAAGCAGGCGATCTACCGCTTCCGTGGTGGTGATCTGGCCACTTACATGGCAGCGCGACATCAAGTGGAGCGGATCGATCACCTGCTCGACAACTTCCGCACAACCGCGCCGCTGATGGAGGGGTTGAACCGTTTGATGGCTCCTGGGCTACCCCGGTCTTCCCTGCCGGTGCCCGCGGTGCAGCCCCGCAGCTCCGCTACCCCACCGCAGGACGTCCCGGCATTGCAACTGCTGCTGCTCTCCACCGAGGCGCCATGCAGCCGCAGTGCCCTGGAGGAGAAGTTGCCCCAGCGGCTCGCCGCGATGGTGTTGGAGCAACTGCAGCAACGGGACGACCTCAACCCTGCCGATATGTGTGTGTTGGTGAGCCGCCATCAACAGGCGGAAGACCTGCGCCGCGCCCTGGGGAACTGCGGTCTACCCACCCGCCTGGTGACCCAGGGGGATTTGCTCGAGACTGAAGCCGCGTTGTTGTTGCAGTGGTTTCTGGATGCGCTGGCGGAACCGGGCGATGACGGTCGCTTGCGTCTGCTGGCCTGTTCGGGACTCATGAACGTCGCGCCCGATGCCCTGGAGCCGGGCCGGCTGGATCAGCTGGCTCTGCAGTTGCGTGGGTTGGCCGAGGCGATGCCGCGCCTGGGCCTGCTCGGAGCGCTTGCCGATCTGCTGAAGGGTGAACAGATGGCGGGACTGGCGGACCGGGGCCGGATGCTGGGGGATCTGCAGCAGGCGGCTCGGCTGGTGCAGGAGGCGATGCACCGCCAGGGGCTGGATGTGGCTACCGCTGCGGATTGGTTGCGGCGGGAGCGGTTGCACCCCAGCCAGCCGGTGCCGGAGGCCCGCCAGCCCCACAGCGATCAGGCCGATAGCGCTATCTCCGTGATTACCGTCCATCGCAGCAAGGGTCTCGAATATCCGGTGGTGATCTGCCCCTACCTCTGGCAGTCCCCCCCTGCTGTTGCTGGTCCGCTCTGGTGTGATCCCCGCTCTGGGGAGTGCCTTGTGCGGGTCGATGTCCACTGGGGGGAGGGCTGGCAGGCGGCGCGACGGGCGCAGATTGAGGCAACGGCCGAAGCCGAGCGGCTGGCCTATGTCGCGGTGACCCGAGCCCAATCACAGCTGATTCTGATCTGGGCCCGGGCCAACGACCAGGAGGGTTCACCCTTGCCCGCCTGGCTGTTCGGAGCTGGGGCGGTTGGTGATGCGATCGAAAGCCTCACCGATGAGCGGCTGAGCCAAGCCCTCGGGCAGCGAAAGGTTCCGATCAGCATCGATCTCCTTGCTGAGACCCTCCCCAGCGGCAAGCGTTGGCGGCCTCCGCTGGCGGCGGAGCCGTTGGCCCTCGGTTGGATTCCCAAGCGCATCGATCGGAGTTGGGGACGGGCCAGCTACTCGGCATGGATTGCCTCCTCTGATGACGTTCAGCTCCATGAACGGGGGCGTGACCGTGATCCAGGCGCTGAGGAGTCGGTTTTGGCTGGGTCAGAACCGGCGTGGTCCGAAATGGGGCCGCTGGCGGCCTTCCCACGGGGGGCCGTGGCGGGGGATTGTCTGCACCGGATCCTCGAACAATTCCCCTTCTCCGCTGCGGAGGCCTCTGAGCCCCATCAGCGACTCGACCTGATCGCCACGGAGTTGCGTCGGGCTGGCCTTGACCCCAAGCTGCAAACCGATGTGCTGATGGGCCTGGATCAGGTGCTTCAGACGCCCCTGGGGGGACCGCTGGGGTCGTTGTCGCTGGATCAGCTAGGGCCGCACCAGCGCCTGCCCGAACTCAGTTTTGATCTACCGGTTCAGCACATACGCACGGCTGATCTGGTCGCTGCTTTTGGCTGTGATGCCCAGGCCCGTTTTGGCCCTACCTATAGCCCTGGTCTGGCGTCGTTGTCGATCAACAGCCGTGGTTTTCTCACCGGGTCGATCGATCTGGTTTTTCAAGACCCCAAGCACAAGCGCTGGTGGGTTCTCGACTGGAAGAGCAACTGGATCGGTGAGCGGCGCACCGGTGCTGAGCCGGGCTTGTGCGGACCGCATCACTACTCCCAGGAGGCGATGGAGGAGCAGATGCTGCATCACCACTACCCCCTGCAGGCCCACCTCTACCTGGTGGCTTTGCATCGCCATCTGCGTTGGCGGCTGCGGGATTACGACCCGGAGCAGCATCTGGGGGGCTACGTCTACTGCTTCCTGCGGGGGATGCCCGGATCGGTGGATGCGACTCCAGAGGGCCCTGGCGGCCCGGGCCGAATCGTCGAACCCGTCCCGCTCAACCGCATTGCAGCCCTGGATCGAGCTCTGGCGGAGGTGCCGGTGTGACGGAACTGCCGCCCCCGGGCACTAGTGGTTGGCCCTCCAGCTTCACGGCCGGGTTGCATTGCGCCCTGCGGCGACGGATTCCACCCAAAGTCGATGACCCCGCATTGGAGGAGCTCAGTCGCGACCTCGTTCTGGCCTTGGAGCAGGGGGAGTTGACGGTGGCGCTGACGCCGGAACGGCTGGCCGTTGCTCAAGCAAGTGGCTGGTTGGAGGGTGACGCCTCCCCCCTGTTGCTACAGGGCGATCGGCTGGGCTGGCGCCGCTGGTTGCAGGCCATGGAGCAGGTGCTGGCCGAGTTGGTGGAGCGTGCCCACGCCCCCGTTCCACAGCCCGGTAATGCTGTCGATCCAAAGCTTTCGGATCGTCTCAATGCTCAACAGTGCTCCGCCGTACGCGCCCTGGATCAGGCTTCGGTTGTGCTGCTCAGCGGTGGTCCGGGCACGGGTAAAACCAGCACGGTGGTGGAGATTCTGGCCCGGGCGGAAGCCCGCCACCCCGGCCTGCGCATCGGTTTGGCGGCCCCCACGGGCAAGGCGGCCCAGCGACTGGGGGAGGCGGTGCTGGCGCAGCGGGCTCCATTGCCCTGCAGCACCCTCCACCGCTGGTTGGAGGCCGGCAGCCGTGGCTTCAGGAGACAGCGCCATCGTCCCTTGGAGCTGGACCTTCTGGTGATCGACGAAATGTCGATGCTGGATCTGGCCTTGACCCAGGCCTTGCTGGAGGCCTTGCCCAGCGGTTGCCGGCTGCTGCTGGTGGGGGATCCAGCCCAGCTGCCGCCGGTGGGGAGCGGAGCTGTCTGGCATCGGCTTCAGCAGCCGGACGTGCGCGACCGTTTTGGTTCCGGTGCCGTGCATCTCGAGCGCACCTACCGCAACCGAGGTGCCTTAGCGCAGATGGCGCAACAGCTGCGCCAGGGGGATCTGCAGGCCTTTGCAGCTGATTTGGCCGCTTTGCCTGAGCAGGCCAATCTTCAGGTCCACCCCAGTCCCTTGCGTCATTTTCCGGCCTTGGTGCGGGAGCGCTGGATTCAGCGTCTCCAACAACTGCAGGAGCTGAGTGTTGATCTCGACCGCCGCACCGACCAGCAACTGGTGGCGGAGTCTCGGCCATTGTTCGCGCTTCTGGAGCAGGACCTGTTGCTCTGTCCACGCCGTCGGGGGCCATGGAGTCTTGATGATGTGCACCGCACGCTGCTGGGGGCCAGTGCCGCGGGCAAGGTTGAGCGTTGGCCAATCGGCTTGCCTGTGATCTGCGGCAGCAATCAACCGGAACTTGGCTTGGCCAATGGCGACGTCGGGGTGGTGATCGGTGCCGGCTCTGAAAGACGTTTGTTGTTCCAGGTAGTGGACCCCGAAGGCCAGCTGGAGGTGCGCCGTTTGCATCCAGCCCGTTTGCGGCGTCTGGAGCCCGCGGTCGCTCTCACCATCCATCGGGCCCAAGGCAGTGAGGCCGACCGTGTGATCGTGCTGTGGCCTGATCCTTTGGAGGATGGACAGGCTGCTGAGCATCAACGCCGTTTGCTCTACACAGCGATCACGCGTGCCCGTGCCAGCCTTGATCTGGTGACTGTGATCTGACGCGGGTGGATTGATGCGGGTTGAGCGTCCCTGGGGCTGGTACGAAACGTTGATCCAGGGGGACAACTATTTGGTCAAACGCCTGCTGGTTCGCGCCGGGCAGCAGTTGTCCCTGCAGCGTCATCGTCACCGCAGCGAAAATTGGACCGTGGTTTCGGGTTCGGGGACTTTGCTCTGCGGTGAGACCTGGCACGCCGCCAGCGCGGGCGTCATGCTCTTCATCCCCTGCGGCGCTGTGCATCGCGCCCATGCAGACAACTCAGATCTGCTGATTCTGGAAGTTCAGCATGGTGATGATCTGCGGGAAGACGACATCGAACGTCTGCAGGATGATTACGGCCGGGTGATAACTTGAGTGCCAACCTTTGAAGCGTAGGCAACACAACCAGAGGGCAACTCTCTAGTTGCAGGGAGGTTGTGAGCCTGATTTCAGAGATCAATCAGGCGAAGCCACCTTTCATGACTGAACAGCAACAGCAGCGCGATGATTTCGCCTGCGCAGTGGATCTTTCTGCATCCTCGCTTCCAGAATCCAGTTTGAATTCTGAGGTCTTCACCACCACCATCTCTTCGCCTGAGCCGGAATCCGGTTTTGCTGGTTTCGGTTTCAGTGAAGCCCTGCTCCGCACCTTGGAGGTCAAGGGATACAGCGAACCATCACCCATTCAGAAGGCGGCATTCCCCGAGCTGATGCTCGGTCGCGATCTGGTGGGTCAGGCCCAGACCGGTACCGGCAAAACAGCAGCATTTGCGTTGCCGTTGCTCGAGCGTCTTGAGAGCGGCCAGAAAACACCCCAGGCCCTGGTGCTGGCTCCCACACGGGAGCTGGCGATGCAGGTGGCCGAGTCGTTCAAGGCCTATTCCGCCGGACATCCTCACTTGAAGGTACTGGCGGTGTATGGCGGCACGGATTTCCGCTCCCAGATCAGTGCTCTCAGGCGCGGTGTTGATGTGGTGGTGGGCACCCCTGGTCGGGTGATGGACCACATGCGTCAGGGCACGCTCGACACCAGCGGTTTGCGCACCCTGGTGCTCGATGAAGCGGACGAAATGCTTCGCATGGGCTTCATTGACGACGTGGAGTGGATCCTTGATCAGTTGCCTGAGAAGCGCCAGGTGGTGCTGTTCTCGGCGACAATGCCGCCCGAGATCCGCCGCTTGTCCAAGCGTTATCTCAAGGACCCGGCAGAGGTCACGATCCGAACCAAGGATCAGGAGGGCAAGCGGATCCGCCAGCGTTCGATCACGGTACCGATGCCGCACAAGCTCGAGGCCCTGCAACGGGTTCTCGACGCCTGTGGTGGTGAGGGCGTGATTATCTTTGCCCGCACCAAGGCGATCACCCTGAACGTGGCTGAAAACCTCGAGGCCGGCGGCCATCAGGTGGCGGTTCTCAATGGTGACGTTCCTCAGAACCAACGGGAACGCACTGTGGAGCGCCTGCGCAGTGGATCGGTCGATATTCTTGTGGCCACCGACGTCGCCGCGCGGGGTCTCGATGTAGAGCGCATCGGTCTGGTGATCAACTACGACATGCCGTTCGACAGCGAGGCCTATGTGCACCGTATTGGCCGAACGGGCCGGGCCGGTCGTACCGGAGAAGCCGTTCTTTTCGTGACCCCACGGGAACGGCGTTTCATCCGCAACCTCGAGCGGGCTACGGGTCAGCCGATCGAATCGATGGAGGTGCCCGGCAACACGGCCATCAACCAGGGTCGTTTGGATCGTCTGCGCAAGCGCTTAAGCGAGGCGGCCCAGACGCAACGCCCTGATGCCGATGAAGCGGCCCTGCTTCAGGAGTTGATGCAGCGGGTGGCAACTGAGCTTGAGCTCAGCCCCGAGCAGTTGGCCATGGCAGCGCTCAGCCTGGCCATCGGTAACGATGCGCTCCTGCGCAAGGGTGACGATGACTGGATTAAGAACACCCGTCGCAACGACCGCGATCGCAATTCGGGAGACCGCCATGAGCGGCGCGAGCGTCCGGCGCGGGCTCCTGAGGAGAACATGCAGCGCTACCGGGTTGAGGTGGGTCACCGCGATCGGGTAAAGCCAGGTAACTTGGTGGGTGCTATCGCCGGAGAGACTGGTCTGCAGGGCCGAATGATCGGCCGAATCCAGATTTTTGACAACTACAGCCTGGTTGATCTGCCCAAGGGCATGCCGGAGGAGGTGTTCAACAGCCTGCGTAGCCTGAAGGTGATGAGTCGCGAACTCCAGATCAGTAAGGCGTCTTAATGCACGGGCTTTTGGCTGTTGCTCTGGTTCTGGCACCTGTGTTAGCCGCCGCCTCAGACAAGAGTTTGATCAACCAGTTCTGCAGAACGGCAGTCAAGGCCGAGCTGCAGAGCGCAGGCAAGGTTCCCCCTGAGGGAATGGTTGAGGAGACTTGCCGTTGTTTCCTGGCAGAGGTGCACAACGGGGCTGGCATCCAGGCGGCTCAGATCACCTGCAAGGCCATGGCTGCGGAGACTTATGGCTTCTAATCCTTGGGGATCAAGCAAAGTTAGAGATTGCTCACTTGCAGGGTGGCTTCAGGCTGAAGCAGGGCCAGCTGCTCCACCACCTGAATCAGCTCGATCTGCTCGCTGGGTGTGGCCTGCCGAATCAGGCTGTTGAGCAGAACAAGCTTGTCGTCCGGGTCTAGTTCTCCATCGGCGGTCCAGCACAGGGCTTGGAAACAAAGGCTGTCGAATGTCATCTCTCTCCTGCGTCAGGGTCTTCTGACAATGGAGTGGATGGCTTGATCGAGGCTAAGTCTTCGGAATTGCTTCTTTTTTTTGTGTTGATTCGTGCGACTGCCCTGTAACGTCATCGGGTTCACGCCTGAGCACTGGCCCTTTCCGAGCTTTCGGAACCGGCTCAAGCGGTTGAGCAAGTCCAACGGTTCCACGGTCCATGACCATTTACATCGGCAATCTTTCTTTCCAGGCGGAGCAGGAGCACCTCTTCGATCTCTTCAGTGAGTACGGCGAGGTCAAAAACTGCAGCCTGCCCCTGGATCGTGAAACGGGCCGCAAACGCGGTTTCGCTTTCGTCGAGATGGTCAACGATGCCGATGAGCAGAAAGCCATCGATGATCTTCAGGACGTGGAGTGGATGGGCCGCATGATTCGCGTCAGCAAAGCCACACCCAGGGAGCGCTCTGGCGGCCCCCGTGGTGGTGGCGGCGGTTACCGCGGCTGAGGCTCAGGCCAGGCCTCCAGCAGGTCTAGTTCCATTTCACGACGATTCAGCCGACGCAGCACGTCATCGCTGCTGCCGGCTGGTCTTTCCTGATTGTCACAGGAGTCCTGGAACTGGGGCAAGGCAGCCCGCAGTACGCGGCGTTTCTGCTGCGCTAGGTAGCGGTGAAAGCGGTTGAACGACCTTGATCGGCTCATGGCACCTCCTTCAGTTGTGGTTCCGTTGTAGTGCGTCTTCAGGGGTGTAAACCGTGTCGGAACGAACCCTCAGGGAAGCTTCAGCAACTCGTTCCCCCTTGATGCGGCTGTTGCGCCATCTGGCGCCGCAGCGCCGCCTGGTGGTTGCAGCGGTGACCTGCTCATTGCTCAACAAGCTGTTCGATCTTGCTCCACCGGTCCTGATCGGCTTCGCCCTGGATGTGGTCTTGCGCGGGGAGCAGTCCGTGCTCGCCGGTTTCGGTTTGCGGACCTCGGGCCAGCAACTGTGGGGACTGGCCTTAATCACTTTTGTGATCTGGGCGGCGGAGTCGCTGTTCGAGTACCTCTACGACGTGCTCTGGCGCAACCTTGCGCAAGCCACCCAGCACAGTCTGAGGCTTGAGGCCTACGACCATCTGCAGAAGCTGGAGCTGGCCTTTTTCGAGAAAGACAGCACCGGTCGCCTGATGGCGGTGCTCAATGACGACATCAATCAGCTCGAACGGTTTCTGGATCGGGGTGCCAATCAGATCCTGCAGTTGATCACTACCGTTATTGTGGTTGGTGCTGGTATGGCGATGGTGGAGCCGGAGGTGGCTCTGTTCGCCTATTTGCCGATCCCGATGATTCTCTGGGGATCGCTGCATTTTCAGCGTCAGCTGGCGCCGCGCTACCGGGAGGTGCGGGCCCGGGCGGGCGACCTCGCCTCCCGGCTTGCCAACAACCTGGGGGGGATGCTCACGATCAAGAGCTTCACCGCAGAAGCCCTGGAACTGGAGCGCCTGCGGGTGGAGAGCCTGGCCTACCGCCAGAGCAATGCTCTGGCGATTCGTCTATCGGCGGCCTTCATCCCCTTGATTCGCTTCGCAATCCTGTTCGCATTCCTTGCGATTCTGCTGATTGGTGGCTTTAAGGCCCTGGCCGGTGAACTGCCGGTGGCCACCTATAGCGTTTTGGTGTTTATCACCCAGCGTTTGCTCTGGCCGTTGACCACTATTGGCCGCACTCTTGATGAATACCAGCGCTCGATGGCCTCCACGCAACGGGTGCTCGATCTAATCGACACGCCGGTGATGATCCAGGGGGGAACGGTGGCTTTGGATCCACAGCGGCTGCGGGGTGAGATTCGCTTTGAAGCGGTGGATTTCGCCTATGCAGGGCGATCAGCGCTGCTGCAGGGCTTTGATCTGACCGTTCCAGCAGGATCGACCATGGGCGTCGTCGGGGCGACGGGGTCTGGAAAGAGCACCGTGGTGAAGCTGCTTTTGCGGCTGTATGAGCGCGATGGAGGACGAATCTGCCTCGATGGGGTCCCCATCGACACCCTGCAGCTTCAGGACCTGCGCCGCTGCATCGCCCTGGTGAGTCAGGACGCCTACCTCTTCCACGGCAACGTGGCCGAGAACATCGCTTATGGGGTGGCGGATCCCGACCAGATGGCGATTGAGCAGGCCGCTCGCCTGGCGGAAGCCGCCGGATTTATTGATGCCTTGCCCCAGGGTTACGACACCCTGGTGGGCGAGCGGGGACAGCGCCTCTCCGGCGGACAGCGACAGCGCATCGCTTTGGCGCGCGCCATCCTCAAGGATGCCCCCGTGTTGGTGCTCGATGAAGCCACCGCAGCGGTGGACAACGACACCGAAGCCGCCATTCAACGCTCCTTGGCGCAGATCACCCAGCACCGCACCACCGTGGTGATCGCCCACCGGCTCAGTACGGTTCGACATGCCGACTGGATTGTGGTGATGGACCAGGGCCGGATTGTTGAGCAGGGCTGCCATGACAGCCTCGTGGCCCAGGGCGGGATCTACACCAACCTCTGGCAGGTGCAGGCCGGCGAAGGGCTTATCGCTTCCTGAAGCAGCTGTTGTTGGGAGCAGACCCGGCGACCATGCTGGGTCCGCAAGTCGGTGGTGTAGCCATGGCGATGCAGGCTTCGATCACCCACGTCATGCACCACCCCCTGGGGGTGTTTTCACTGTTGGTGGCTATCAGTGCGGCGGTACCGCCGTTGATCCGGCGAGTGGGTCTGCCCGATCTGGTGGGGTTGCTGGCAGCCGGCGTGGTTGTGGGCCCCCACGCCTTCAACTGGGTCGATAGCAGCAGCGAAACGGTTCGGCTGCTCTCCGATCTCGGGGCGGTGTATTTGCTGTTCACGATGGGCCTGGAGATTGACCTCGAGGAGTTCAACCGGGTCAAGCGCCGCTCATTCATCTATGGCCTGCTGATCCTTTTAATCGGTGTGGGAACTGGCGTGTCAATCGGCCTGCTGGCGGGCTTCGCCACGGTGACATGCCTGTTGCTTGGCGCCTTGATGGCCACCCATACCCCATTGGGCTATCCGATTGTGCGCAGTTACGGCGCCCAGAAGGATGAGTCGGTGGTGGTAAGCGTGGGCAGCACTATCTTCACCGATATCTTGGCTCTGCTGCTGCTGGCAGTGGGTCTGGGGCTGGGCCAAGGCAGCCTCAGCGGCATGGGCCTGAGCCTGCTGCTGCTCAAGATCGGTGGCTTCGCTCTCGTGGTGGTGATCGGCATCCGCTGGCTGGGCCGGCGCCTTGTGCTGCGGGGCATCAGCGATGAAAACAGGATGGTGCTCGCCGTTTTGGTGGCCTTGTTCCTGGCGTCCCTGGGGGCCGAGCTGGCCGGCGTTGAGAAGATTGTGGGCGCTTTCCTCGCCGGTTTGGCGGTGAATTCCGTACTGCCCGAGGGCCGGGTGAAGGAACAGGTGATTTTTGTGGGCGGCGTTCTGTTCATCCCGATCTTCTTCATTGATCTGGGATTGCTGATGGATCTCGGCAGCCTGGGCCAAAGCCTGGGCAACTTTCAGTTCACCGCGTTGATGCTGGTGGGCGCCATCGGCGGCAAGGGTCTGGCGTCGTGGCTGAGCGGACGGCTGTTCGGCTATCGCACCGCCCAGATCCTGATGATGTGGTCTTTGACGATGCCCAAGGTGGCGGCGACCCTGGCAACGGCCTTCATCGGTTACAAGGCGGGTCTGCTCAATCAGACCGTGCTGAACAGCGTGTTGGCGGTGATGGTGGTGACGGCCACCCTGGGACCGATCCTCACCGAGCAGTCGGTGACCCGGCTCAATGATCCCAGTCCCGATGTGGTGCCGGTCAGCTTCGGTGAGGCGGCGGCGGTGCTGGATGGCGTCAATGAGGTGGTGCAGCGCCCCCTGCGCATCGTCGTGCC
The DNA here is from genome assembly GCA_003209165.1 of Synechococcus sp. AG-670-B23. GTDB lineage: Bacteria > Cyanobacteriota > Cyanobacteriia > PCC-6307 > Cyanobiaceae > Parasynechococcus. The sequence goes on from QCSL01000014.1 coordinate 31,803, forward strand.
GGTAGCCAACCCCAGCACCGAGCAGGGCTTGTTGAGCATGGCGGCCCGCTTGGTGCAGGGCTCGTCGGGGGCTGAAGGGTTGCTGCTTCCTCTGGCGATGGTGAATCCAAGCCTCGAGGAGATGCGCGGTGGTTTGAACAGGGCCGTTGCCGCAGCGCGCGGACGCCTCAGCACGGCAGAGACCATCGGCGCTGAGTTGGCCGTGCCTACCCGCAGCCTGTTGCGGCTAGATGAAGACATTGCGGGTGGCATGAGCCGTACGGCACTGGAACAGGCTGCGGATTTGTTGCTGATCGGTGCGGCCCGAACTGATCAAATCCGGGCCTGGCTAATGGGCGACATCGTCGATGGGGTTTGCCGCACGGCCCACTGTCCGGTGGTTGTGGTGAACCTTGGCCGTGAGAGTGATAGCGGCCTGGGGCGGATCCTCGTTCCGATCAAAGACCTTTCCGCCAGCGCCCGCGAGCAGTTCGAACTGGCGCTGCGGGTGATCAACTCAGCCCCGGAGGATCAGCGCGTTCGGATCACCCTGCTGCATGTGCACGACCCCCGCTTCAGTGGGCAGGATCGCCACTGGATGGAACAGCAGCTGATCCGCTGGCGACCGACGGGGATTCCGGAGGAGCGGTTTCACATCGTGATCGTGCGGGGGCCCGGCATCGACGGGGCAATTCATCGCCTCAGCCGCGAACACGACCTGGTGATCCTGCGCACCCAGCGCAGGAGGGTGGCCGGTCTGCCGATTGCTGGCAGCGATCGCACCAGCAAATTGATCCGCCAGCTCCCCTGCGCCTCGATGGTGATCAGCGATCCTCTGGTTTAAGCGCGAGGCATTCACCCCTCTACCGGTGATGGGGTGAGCACGCCAAGATGCGGAATAGCTTGTATCCCATGGCACAAGACCCTCCTGCCAAGCCGTCATCCGTGGCCATCACGTGGCCTTTGGTTTGCGCTGTGTTGGTGGGTCTCAGCGGTGGCTTGATGCTGTCGGTGCCTTTGAGTCGCTTGATCAACACCCAACCTTTCAGCAGGGCAAACCAACAACCACTGGCGCTGCCCCAGCCCTCGCAACTGGCCAACCCGTTCGCCGTTTGGACCGGTCTCGGGGCCAGGGAGGTGGTGGTGTTGGGCCGGGACCGGCTCGGCAGCAACACCGATGTGATCTTCACGGTGCGGGTGAATGGAACCACCACGACGATCACCCAGATCCCCCGCGACAGCTACATCAATGCCGAAGGCTTCGGTGGCATGAAGCTGAATGCCTTGATGGCTTACGGCGGTGTTGAGGCGGTGGAGCGAGAGTTGACGCGCCTGATGAACCGCCCGATCCGCCATCACATCGTCGTGCGTCTTGATGCGATCGAAACCCTGGCCAACCTGGTGGGGGGAATCGAGGTGGATGTTCCCAAGCGGCTTTATTACGTCGACCGCAGTCAGAACTTGATTATCGATCTGCAGCCGGGGCCTCAGCTTTTGAAGGGCCAGGATCTGGAGGGCTTTCTGCGTTGGCGCAACGACGGCCGCGGCGATTTCGGACGTCTGGAACGGCAGCAGCTGGCGTTGAAGGGTCTGTTTGAGCAGATGAAACAACCGCAGAATCTGATCCGATTGCCGGCCTTTATCACCGCTGCAGGCCAGGCCTTGGAGACGGATCTGGGTCCGATGGAACTTGGCGGCTTGATCACCGCCATGGGCACCACCGGTCTAAATACCTCTAGCCTGAAGGCGGTTCCGTTCAATGCCGATGGCATCAGCTACTTGGATACGGAGTGGCCGGCCAAATCAAGCACTGGCCCCGATGCCAGTGAGGCCAGCAGCCAACGCTTCCGCTTCCTGTTCTGATCAGATCAACAGGGTCAGTGAGCGCACCACCCTGCCGCAGAGATCACCAACCTTGTTCCAGCGATCTTCATTGACACTGGTGGCCAGGGTGTAAAGGCGGCCACGGTCGACCACGACAGTTGCCAGTTCGTGACGATCGCGGTCTTCAAGGTGTACGGCGTATTCCAGGTCATAGAAGGTGTGCCCATTCACGTCGCGCTCCTGCGCCTCCACCAGCTCAGCGGTGCGGCCGCTGCCGGCGGTGGCGATTACTTCACGGCGGAGTCGCTCTCCCACGGCGACTGCGCTGCCCAGTTCACTCAGCTCGTTGTCTTCGCTCACCTTGTTGATCATCAGGCTCACGGTTTCATCGCTGTGGATCAGGTCGTGAAACACCACCCGAGGTCCGTTGCTCACCTGCACCTCGGTCCAACCGGTGGGATAGAGGAAGGCGAAACGGCCATCTGGGCTCTGGTATGACTGCAGCCCGGCTGTTGGTCCCGCGGCGCAGGCCCCCAGTACCAGTGCTAGGAGGCCGCAAACGATCACGCGACTCAGAGACTGGAGGAGCTGCATCAGCGGGGCGATCAATCCATGGGCCATTCTGCCGTTGTGGCCTGATGGTTGTGACCTCAGTTGCGGCAGATGATCTCCGCAACTCCTACATTTCCTGCATTGGCGGCATACCACTGAGCGGCTTCACCAGACCGTTGGCCCGACTGATTGATCAGTTTGAGCGTCTGCCCGGCATCGGCCCGCGCACGGCCCAAAGGCTTGCCCTGCATCTTTTAAATCAGCCGGAGGAGCAGATCCATCAATTCGCTGATGCCCTGCTGGCGGCCCGCACTCAGGTGGGCCAGTGCCAAACCTGCTTCCACCTCTCCGCTGAACCCGAATGTGAGATCTGCAGCAATCCCGAGCGCCGTATTAATTTGATCTGTGTGGTTGCGGACTCCCGGGATCTTCTTGCTCTGGAGCGTACCCGTGAATTCCAGGGACGGTACCACGTGCTCGGGGGCCTTATTTCGCCCATGGACGGCATTGGTCCGGAGCTGCTGCATGTCACCGAATTGGTGCAGCGAATCACCAACGAAGAGATCAGTGAGGTGATCCTGGCCCTGACCCCCAGCGTGGAAGGGGACACCACCAGCTTGTATCTGGGGCGGTTGCTAAAGCCCTTCTGTTCGGTGAGTCGGATCGCCTATGGCTTGCCCATGGGCAGTGAACTGGAATATGCGGATGAGGTCACCCTCAGCCGAGCCCTGGAGGGGCGCCGGCCGGTATGAGCAAGTTCAGCGCCATTACCCCAGCCGAGCGATTGCCGGAATGGCTGCATCGGCCGATCGGCAACGCTTCGGAGTTGGAGCGGGTGCAGGGGCTGGTGAAGCAGAACCGTTTGCACACCATCTGTGAGGAGGGGCGCTGCCCCAACCGCGGCGAGTGCTACGCCGCTGGAACGGCGACATTCCTTTTGGGCGGATCGATCTGCACCCGCAGCTGTGCTTTCTGCCAGGTAAACAAAGGCCATGCCCCGATGCCGGTGGATACCGCTGAAGCTGAACGCGTGGCCGATGCGGTGGAGGCGATGCAGCTCCGTTATGTGGTGCTCACGGCGGTGGCCAGAGACGATCTGCTCGATCACGGCGCCAGCCTTTTCACCAGCACCATGGCTGCGATCCGTGCTCGCAATCCGCTGATCGCCCTCGAGGTGCTCACCCCTGATTTCTGGGGCGGTGTGGCTGATCCCGCCAGGGCGTTGACGGCCCAACGTGAGAGGCTGGCCACGGTGCTGGCGGCGCAACCGGTGTGCTTCAACCACAACCTGGAAACGGTGCAGCGGTTGCAGGGGGAGGTGCGCCGCGGTGCCACCTATGAGCGGTCGCTCGGTTTATTGGCGGCCGCCCGTGAGCTGGCGCCTGAGATCCCCACCAAAAGTGGTCTGATGCTTGGATTGGGGGAGACCCTCGACGAAGTGATCGCCACCCTCAACGATCTCCGTGCTGTTGATTGCCAACGGATCACCCTGGGGCAGTACCTGCGGCCTTCGCTGGAGCACATTCCGGTGGCCCGTTATTGGACGCCGCAGGAGTTCGACGAGCTTGCGGAGGTGGCCCGTGAGCTGGGGTTTGCCCAGGTGAGCAGTGGCCCGCTGGTGCGCAGCAGCTATCACGCCGCCGATTGACGCCAGCCCCGCAGACTGCGATCCAGAACGGTGGTCACATCACCGCTCATCAGGGCCCCTGCCCCGCCCCAGACCATGCGCAGGGGAAGATCCCAGAGCGCTGCTTCGACATCGCGGGTTCTGCTGAACCCGCGTTGGCGGAAGTAGCGGACCAGCCGGCGGTGCTGCTGCTCGTCGTCGCGGATGGCCAGCAACCGTGCCCGTGAGCAGGGGGTGACCTCCTGGGCCCAGGCCATGGTGGCCGCCCAGATCAGATCACCAATGCGCGCTGGCTCTGTCGGCATCACTCGCATCGTGTCGAGCTGCAGGCCGGTGGCGGCGGGATAGGCCCATCCCTTCATTTCCCCCAAAAGCAGCAGGCTGCCGCTGGCGGCTTGGCGTGCCACCACCAGCCGCAGGCTCCACAGCCCCAGGGGGCGGCCCACCTGCAACCTCAGCAGCAGACCCCGTTCGCGGGCCTCTGCTTCCAATTGCTCAAGCATTGATCGTGATGTGACCATTTGTCATGGTGCCGGGGTCATGCTGCGGCAGTAGGCATGGTGACGACCGAGCGCACCGCCTTCAGGGGTAGCGGCCCATAGAGGTGGGGGAACAGTTCGCCGGTGGGGATAGCATCGGCCCGCAGGGGAGCAGCAACGGCGGTCGGATCAATCTCCAGCAGCAGCACCTCGTCAGCGTCGGCATAGAAACGCTCAAAGGTGGCCTTCACCTGCTCCTGCCAGGAACAGTGGATGAAGCCCACCTGCTCCAGCGTCATCCCCAGGGTGGAGATGCGGTAGCTGCCGCTGGCCTCGGTGGCCTGCCAGTCGTTCTTGAGGGCCAGGTGAAAGAGGGGCTGATCCAGGGGCACCGCCACGGCATCAGCGGGGAAGTGGTGTTGTTGCCCCCCTGCACTCCAGGGGTCGGCCCGCTGCATCAGCCGTTCGAAGCGGGGAGCCTCCAGGAAGCGGTGCAGCCAGTAACGTAGGGCCTCGAGGGCGTTGTCATTGTCGAATCCCTCAGGATCGGCGATGCGCCACTGCCGCACGAACGGCCAGAGGGCTGCATCCGCCAGTGAGCACTGCTTGCCCAGCAGCCAGCCCTGATCAGCGATCCTTTGGTTCCAGTTGTTCAGAATCACCAGACCAGCGGCGCGCTGTTCCTCCTTGTTGATGCCGGGATAGCGGTCGGTGTACTTAAACCGATCAAGATGATTTTTAAAAGCGCCGTCGTTCTGCTCGATCAACGCTGAGGCATCGCCTGCGTTGCGCAGCTCCCGTGGGTCTGCCTGATCAAGGGCCCAGTGCATCACCGCCAGGCTTTCCTCGATCACTGCGCCATCCGGCAGCACCAACACGGGCACCGTGCCCTTGGGGGAAACCGCCAGCATCTCAGCCGGCTTGGCCTTCAGTGCGATCTCACGCCACTGAACCAACAGACCGGCCTCCAGCAGGGCCCAACGGGCGCGCATGGCGTAGGGGCAGCGGCGAAAGCTGTAAAGGATCGGCAGCACGGCATCGGGTTGAACCCTGGAAGGGATTGTCAGATGCCGTGCTGATCTCCCTAGGCTTGGCAGTGAAAGATGTTGTATTGATCGATCTGGCGTTGTCGCATGGCAAAGCGTTCCCGGTCGGCATCGGTGAAGCGATACACGCAGTGCACGCACTGCACGCCCTTGATGTAGCTCGGCAGAGCGCGTTGCACGGCTGACACCGGCAGTCCGCAGGCATGGCAAAGGCTGTATTCGCCGGGTTCAAGTCGGTGGTTCAACGCCACTCGTTGATCGAAGACAAAGCACTCCCCCTGCCAGCGGCTCTCGACTTCCGGCACCTGCTCGAGGTACTTGAGGATGCCACCGCGCAGGTGGTGCACCTCCCCGAACCCCTGTTGTTGCAGATAGCTGCTGGCTTTCTCGCAGCGGATTCCTCCGGTGCAGAACATGGCGATGCGCTTGCTGCTCTCTTGTTCGATCAGGGGCCGCAGCGTTGTTTCCGCCCATTGCGGAAAGTCTCGGAAGCTCTCGGTGCCGGGGGCGATGGCCCCTTTGAACGTGCCGATGGCAGTTTCGTAGCTGTTGCGGGTGTCGATCACGAGGGTGTCGGGATCATCCACCAGCGCATTCCAGTTTTCGGGTTCCACGTAGGTGCCCACGCTGGCGCGGGGGTCTACGCTTTTTAAGCCGATGGTCACGATCTCCTTTTTGCGCCGGGCTTTGAAGCGGCGGAACACCTGCTTGTCAGCCCAGCTGCGCTTCACCTCCAGTCGTGAGAAGTGGTCGTTGCCTAGCAGCAGGGAAGCCCGCAGGTGATCCAGTACCGCATCAACACCTGATTCCGGTCCACTGATCGTGCCGTTCACCCCTTCGTGCGCCACTAACACCGAGCCGAGCACTTTGTTTTCTCGAGCAAGGGTTGGCAAATTTGTCAGCAATATCTCCCGACGCTCGTTATCAAGGGGCGTAAAGGCATAAAACGCAGCAACCAGGACTTGGCTGTCTTTCGCCAGCACAGGCTCCAGGTTGCTCGGGTCCACGCTGGTACGGGTTCAACACTATTCCAGCCTGCATCAGGCCGGGTCGTCCCACCCTGTTGTTGGTCTTCAGGCTTTCCTGCTGATGCGCACGGAAGCAGGCTTCAGTGGACACGCCAGCGCATGAAAGGGCTTGTGACCCCCTTCAAAGATGAGGCTTCCCATGGGTTGAGCGTTGGAGCTGTCGATCTTCATGGCCGAGCCACAATCCATCAAGGTGTAGCTCAACAAGGACGACACCCACAATGAGTCTTTCTTGCAGTCTTTTGTTCAGGCTTGGTAGCAATGAGCTCACCACGTCTGGATTCATCTGGACAATTCTTAGTTCTGAGCTGCGGTTCAGTTCGGAGATCGATCGTGGTTGCACTCCTGGCCTTGGTGACTGGCTATCTGGTGTTGACGTTGTCGCGTCAGGTTCGTTCCAAGGGACATACACATTCCGGGGAGACGGTGCTTTTCGATACGACCGCAGGCTTCGCTGCAATGCCATCACTAAAGGGTGCTCAGATCTTTCCCATGGCACTCGCCTTGCTTGCTTTTGTCTTCACAGCAACAGCCATTGGAACTGTGTTTCACGACAAGTACTGACTGACTTTCGCGATGGAACTTTTCTTTCTGGGGCTGATTATCACGGCAACCGTGATCAAGGAACTATCGGCCAGATCTCAATGCCGGCGATTGTGGTGACGCTGCTTGCCGTCTTTGATCGTCTCAAGGATCACGGATAGGACAAAGAGTCCATGCAGTGATGGAAAGAGGATGGGATCAACCATGGCTCCTCATCGAAGGGCTGGTTCTTGCCTGGTTCTTGCCTGGTTCTGCACCAACGAAGCCAGTGTGCCAGTGGAAAGATTGTTACATGTGGCTGATGGTGATTATTGATCCCCTATCTGGTGGAGAGAAGACGATCCAGCAATCCCTCAGTTGAGGGAGGTGGTTTCAGGCTGGGGGAATTAGACCACCTTGAGACGAAACCAAGCCAACCATGGTTGTTGTCTTTGCTGAGATCCTGATGGGCATTTATGCCAATGCCATCTGGATCATTCATTCCGATAAAGCATGAAATTTCTGATGCCTCTGAGGAGATTCATTGAAACGCGCCAGCCGCTTCCTCCTGCCAGTTGGCCGTCACGCCCGCATCGGCGAGCAGTTGGCGGTCGGCTTCCACATCTGGGTTGCCGGTCGTAAGTAGAACATCGCCGTAGAAGATCGAATCGGCGCCCGCCTGTAGGCAAAGGATCTGCGCCTCCCTGCTCATCGATTCACGGCCGGCACTCAACCGCACCCGGGCGAGGGGCATCAAGATCCTCGCGGTCGCCACCATCCGCACCAGCTCCAACGGCCTAAAGGGAGCCTGCTCTTCCAAAGGTGTGCCTTCCACAGCCACCAGACCGTTCACCGGCACGCTTTCGGGATGGGGGTTCATGCTGGCCAGCACTTGCAGCATCGAGGCTCGGTCCCGCATGGTTTCGCCCATGCCGATGATGCCGCCGCAGCAGAGGGTGACTCCAGCATTGCGTACCCGTTGAAGGGTTTCCAGCCGCTCTTGATAAGTGCGCGTCGAGATGATCCGGTCGTAATGCTCGGGACTGGTGTCGAGGTTGTGGTTGTAGGCCGTGAGGCCCGCTTCAGCCAACCGTTCTGCTTGTTGGTCGGTGAGCATCCCTGCGGTCACGCAGGCCTCCATCCCCATGCCTCGCACCCCGCGCACCATTTCGAGCATCGCCTCAAAGGGAGCGCCATCCCGGATCTCTCGCCAGGCCCAGCCCATGCAGAAGCGGTCAGCGCCGGCCTCCTTGGCGGCCCGGGCACGCTGAAGCACCGGTTCCACTTGCATCTGGGCCTCAAAGGCCGTGACGTCACTGCTGTTGTGGATCGACTGGGAGCAGTAGGCACAGTCTTCTTCGCAGCCCCCCGTTTTTACGCTTAGCAGCGAGGCCAGCTGCACTCGGTACCCTGGGTTGGCTCCCCGATGCACGGTTTGCGCCTGCCAAAGCAGCTCCATTAAGGGAAGTTCCAGCAGGTTTTGGATCTCCTCGGTGGTCCAGTCGTGGCGGATGCTGAGGGTCATGGGCTAATCGGATCAAGACCGCCGAAGCGGCGGTGGCGACGTTGGAAATCGAGCAGGGCGGCTTTCAAGGCATCGGAATTGAAGTCAGGCCAGAGCACATCCGTGACGTGAATTTCGGCGTATGCCAACTGCCAGAGCAGGAAATTGCTGATGCGGTATTCCCCGCTGGTCCGGATCAACAAATCGGGATCCTGTTCTCCAGCGGTGAACAATTCGGCGGCAATGCTGTTTTCGTCGATGCTCTCGGGATCAAGTTCCCCGGCAGCAGCCCGCTGGGCCAGACGCTGAGCGGCTTGCACTAGTTCCCGTCGTCCGCCGTAGTTGGTGCACACGTTGAAGTGAATGCCGTTGTTGGCCGCCGTACGGGCCGTCGCGTCGGCGATCAGTTCCTGGAGTTTCTCGGGCAGGGCTTCCAGATCTCCCAGAAAACGAATCCGCACCTGTTCAGCTTCCAGGGCCTGGAGTTCGGTCTGCAACACCCGTTCGAACAGGGTCATCAGGAAATTCACTTCCTCCCCTGGGCGGGACCAGTTCTCCGTGGAGAAGGCGTAGGCCGTGAGGGCCTGGATGCCCCAGTCGCTGCATAGCCGCAAGGTGGATTTCAGCGCTTCAACTCCAGCGCGATGCCCCATCACGCGTGGCAAACCGCGGGATTTTGCCCAGCGACCGTTGCCATCCATGATCAAGGCCACGTGCTGCGGGAGCCTGCCTGGGTCGAGGTCCGCTGGCAGAAGCGAACAATCGGCCGTGTCAGTGCTGGTGGCCGGAGGGCTGCTCAAGACAGCGATTCGGACGGAGAGTTACCCACCGTACGTCGTGCCGGCGGCATCGATTCGGCGGTGCTGAACAGCTCCTTGAGCAGTTCCTGGAGGCGTGAACTGGTGATCGGCCGCTCCAGCTTTCCCTGGCTCGCCAAAGAAAGTGTTCCGGTTTCTTCCGACACAACAATGCAGATGCAGCGATCGAATCGTTCGGTAATGCCAAGTGCCGCCAGATGACGTGTGCCAAAACGGCTCACGCTGTGCCTAGACAGCGGAAGGATCACACCCGCCGACTCGATTCGATTGCCCCGCACTAGCACGGCACCGTCGTGGAGGGGTGTGTCGGCGGCGAACAAATTGAGCATCAGCTCGCGACTCAGCACAGCGCCAATGGAGATGCCGGGGTTGAGAAAGTCCTCGGGCCTGAGGTCGCTTCCCAGGTCCACCACGATCAAGGCACCACGCCGCAACTGTGACAGCCGGCCCGCGGCCTCGGTGATCTGGCTCACGGTGCCGGCCGAAGCGCTGAACTCCTTCTGTGGATTGCCAAGCAAAACGGCCAGACGACCTGTCCCCAGGAGCTCCATCAAACGACGGAGTTCACCTTGCCAAAGGATGGCCAACGACAACGAACAGGCCATAACGAGGGCGTCCACCAGTTTTGTGGTGAGGGGCAGGTTGGCGAAGCGTTGGACAAACCAAGCCATCGCCACCAGGAACAACCAACCCCGAAGCAGCCAAAGGGTCCGCTGCTCGTTGACGCGGGAAAAAAGCAGAAAGCCGATGGAAGAGGCAAAGAGAACGTCGAGCACAAGGCGCGGATCCACCACCGCCAACACGTTCACTCCGCACTTCTGACCACTGACGTCAACGTAACGCGTTGAATCGTTCTGGCAAAACGTCGTAGCGCAGCAGGTCATCCGGCTGCTCCCTCTTCTGCACCAACTCAGCCGACCCGTCGTGCACCAGAACGGCTGCGGGCCTGGGGATTCGGTTGTAATTCGAACTCATCGAGGCGTTGTAGGCACCGGTGGCAAACACGGCGACGATGTCACCGCTTTCGGTGGTGGGCAACGGGAGGTCCTTCAGAAGCACATCGCCGGATTCGCAGTGCTTGCCCACTAGGTTCACGCTTTCGTCTGGTTTGGCCAGGGGGCGATCGGCAAGACAGCAGGTGTAGAGCGATTGATAAGTGATCGGGCGAGGGTTATCGCTCATGCCACCGTCGATGGCCACGTAGGTGCGCACGTTGGGAATTGTTTTACGCGAGCCCACCGAATACAGGGTCACGCCAGCGGTCGCCACCAGGGAACGGCCCGGTTCGCACATTAAACGCGGTAGTTCGAGGCCACGGTCACGGCATGCGGAGGTGACGGCCTCGGCGACCACCTGGATCCACTGCTTAATGCTCGGGGGGTCATCGGACTCTACGTAGCGAATGCCCAGGCCACCCCCAACGTTGAGGTCGGTCACGGGATGGCCCAGGTCGCGGGCCAGCTTCAGCTTGTTGGCCATCACTGCCGCCAGATCTCGGTGGGGCTCGAGTTCAAAAATCTGGGATCCGATGTGAGCGTGCAAGCCGGTGAGTTGGGCCCAGGGCTGTCCCACAAGGCTGCGCAGCACGGGTTCCACCTGGTCGGGATCGAAGCCGAACTTGCTGTCCAGGTGGCCGGTACGGATGTATTCGTGTGTGTGGCACTCGATGCCAGGGGTGAAGCGCAGCATCAGGCGAGCTGGTTCGGCTCCAGCAGGCACCAGTTCCGCCAGCCGATCGAGATCGTGCTGGTTGTCCACAACGATCGTCACCTTGTTTGCGTACGCAAGTAGCAGCTCGTCGTCGGATTTGTTGTTGCCATGCAGCACCATGCGCTCTCCAGGCATCCCACCGCGCAGTGCCGTCAGCAGTTCACCGGCGGATACAGCATCAAGACCCATACCCTCGGACGCCGCCAGGCTGCTCATTACCAGAGAGCTGTTGGCTTTGGAGGCGTAGATCGGTAGGGAGGGCCCGGCGTAATGCTTCTCCAAGGCTTGGCGGTAGGCCTGGCAGGTGGCCCGCACGGTCGCTTCATCCAGCACATAAAGAGGTGTGCCGTAGCGCTCGGCTAGATCGCTGAGACGACACCCCCCCACAACAAGACGGTCGGTGCCGTCGAGTTCTGTGGTGATCGGGGTCAGGTTGCGATTGGGGCTCTCCGCATCCCGGTTGGCCTCGAAGGGCCGTTGACTGGTGATGGTTTGGGTCACGGAGTGGCGGCGTCGAAGGGCAATCTAGGAATCGACCCTGCAGGTGGCGGACCGACTCCGCAGATCCTGCGTCTAGACCCGTCTTGGCAGCAAGCCTGTCTGGCACTGGATCAACGTGCGCTCAACGGCCTCTGGACCGCAGAGCAATGGCGGCGTGAGCTGGACGACTCCCGACGCCTCTGCATGGGCCTTGTGGGGCCCGACGCTTTCTTAGGAGTGGCTTGTGGATGGATGGTGGACGATGAACTGCACATCACAGCGGTGGCTGTGGATCCCGACAGGCGTCGCAGCGGCCATGGAGGTCTGCTTTTGCAAGCACTGTTGCAACGGGCACGACAGCTCGGTGCGGTGCACGCCACTCTCGAGGTGGCCAGCGACAACGTTGCCGCTTTAGCGCTCTACGCCAAAGCCGGTTTCCGCACAGCAGGCACCCGTTCCGGGTATTACTCCGACGGTCGCGACGCCCTTGTTCAGTGGCTTCGCATCCCGACATCGCCGTCGCCTACGTCGGCGGCTTGAAGTTGTTCGGTTTCCCGTCCCTGGGAGACAAACAAAGCACTGAATCTTGTGGGATTCATTGTTATTTTTTGCGCGCTTCACGCCAGTCTCAGACTGGAAAGTGACCGAACAAACCGAACACTCGCAGCGATCCCTCAACCCTGATAGCTTGGTCGCATCACTGCATTGGCCCAGCGATGTTCGAACGCTTTACCGAGAAGGCCATCAAAGTGATCATGCTTGCCCAGGAAGAGGCTCGCAGACTTGGTCACAACTTCGTTGGTACTGAACAAATCCTCCTCGGCCTTATTGGTGAGGGAACAGGTGTGGCCGCCAAAGTTCTCAAGTCCATGGGGGTCAATCTCAAGGATGCCCGGGTTGAAGTTGAAAAAATCATCGGACGTGGCTCCGGCTTTGTCGCAGTGGAGATTCCCTTCACCCCTCGTGCAAAGCGAGTTTTGGAACTCTCTTTGGAAGAGGCTCGTCAGCTGGGTCACAACTACATTGGTACTGAGCACCTGCTGCTCGGCTTGATTCGAGAAGGCGAAGGAGTAGCTGCCCGTGTTCTGGAAAATCTCGGCGTTGACCTAGCCAAGGTGCGCACTCAAGTTATTCGCATGCTTGGTGAAACCGCTGAGGTCTCCTCCGGTGGAGGTAGCGGCGGTGGGAAAGGGTCCACGAAGACTCCTACCCTTGATGAGTTCGGTAACAACCTCACCCAACTCGCCACGGAGGCGAAGCTCGACCCAGTGGTGGGTCGTCACAACGAAATCGACCGCGTCATCCAGATCCTTGGACGCCGTACAAAAAATAATCCTGTCCTGATCGGCGAGCCCGGAGTTGGTAAGACCGCCATCGCTGAGGGCTTGGCCCAGCGTATTCAGCAGGGCGACATCCCCGACATTCTTGAGGACAAGCGTGTTCTCACTCTTGATATCGGTCTTCTGGTGGCTGGTACCAAGTACCGGGGTGAGTTCGAAGAGCGCCTTAAAAAGATCATGGAGGAGATCAAGTCGGCCGGGAACGTGATCCTCGTGATCGACGAAGTCCATACGTTAATTGGTGCCGGTGCTGCGGAAGGCGCGATCGACGCCGCCAATATTCTCAAGCCGGCCCTCGCCAGAGGTGAGCTGCAGTGCATCGGTGCCACCACCTTGGATGAGTATCGCAAGCACATCGAACGAGATGCTGCCCTCGAGCGGCGTTTCCAGCCGGTCAATGTTGGCGAGCCGTCTATCGACGACACCATTGAAATCCTGCGTGGTCTTCGCGAGCGTTACGAGCAGCACCACCGCCTCAAGATCACCGACGAAGCCCTTGTTGCAGCGGCAACCCTCGGCGATCGCTACATCTCGGATCGCTTCCTGCCCGACAAGGCCATCGACCTCATTGATGAAGCCGGTTCGCGAGTGCGCCTGCTGAATTCAAAGCTGCCCCCAGCAGCCAAGGAAGTTGATAAGGAATTGCGTTCCGTTCAGAAAGAAAAGGAAGACGCCGTTCGTGATCAGGACTTCACAAAGGCTGGTGAACTTCGCGAGAAGGAAGTTGAGCTGCGTGAGCAGATCCGTTCTCTGCTCCAGGCCAACAAGGATGAGGTCCAATCCCTCACCACCTCCAAATCCGACGAAACTGCTGCCCCCGAAGCAGTCACCGTAGACAGCTCACCGATGGTGAACGAGGAGGACATCGCCCAGATCGTCGCCTCCTGGACCGGTGTTCCGGTGCAGAAGCTCACCGAGAGCGAGTCCGTCAAGCTGCTCAACATGGAGGAAACACTCCACAAGCGTCTGATCGGTCAAGACGAAGCCGTTAAGGCGGTCTCCAAGGCCATCCGCCGGGCCCGGGTTGGTTTGAAGAATCCCAACCGTCCAATCGCCAGCTTCATCTTCTCCGGCCCCACCGGTGTAGGTAAGACCGAGCTCACCAAAGCTCTGGCCACCTATTTCTTCGGCAGCGAAGAGGCGATGATCCGCCTTGACATGTCGGAATTCATGGAACGCCACACGGTCAGCAAGCTGATCGGTTCGCCTCCGGGCTATGTGGGCTTTAACGAAGGTGGTCAGCTTACCGAGGCCGTGCGTCGCCGGCCTTACACCGTGGTGCTCTTTGACGAAATCGAAAAAGCCCACCCAGATGTGTTCAACCTGCTGCTTCAACTCCTGGAGGATGGTCGTCTGACCGATTCCAAGGGCCGCACGGTCGACTTCAAGAACACCTTGATCATCATGACCTCGAACATTGGTTCGAAGGTGATCGAAAAGGGTGGTGGCGGCCTTGGTTTTGAATTCTCCGGTGAAAGCGCTGAAGACTCTCAATACACTCGGATTAGATCCCTGGTGAATGAGGAGCTCAAGCAGTATTTCCGACCGGAATTCCTCAACCGACTCGACGAAATCATTGTCTTCCGTCAGCTCAGCCGTGACGAGGTCAAGGAGATTGCTGAGATCATGCTCAAAGAGGTCTTTGGACGTATGGGCGAGAAAGGCATCACCCTAACGGTGTCCGATGCGTTCAAGGAGCGCTTGGTCGAGGAGGGCTACAACCCTGCCTATGGCGCACGTCCACTGCGCCGCGCCGTCATGCGTCTTCTCGAGGACTCTCTCGCCGAAGAGGTGCTGTCGGGTCGGATTAAGGACGGCGATCATGCCGAGGTTGATGTCGACGAGAACAAGAAGGTAGTCGTCCTCCATAAAGGCCAGGTAGACACGGCACCGCAACTCGCTGGTGCAAGCGTCTGATGGTTCGATCCATCTCGTCCCACTCCATCGCCCCCGCTAGCGTTTTGAGGGGTGATGGGGCCTGGGATGAGGCATTGCCTCAAACCAAATCCCTATGTTCATGTCCGCTGGTGCTTGGTCGCAGTGAGTCCACGGCTGAGCAGCGTCAACGCTTGGTGGCTGACCTCCAAGCCCATGGGCTCAAACCCCTCAAAGCCCAGCTTCAGTTCGATTGCTGTGAGCAGGATCTCCAGAGAGTGGCTGCAGAAGCAGAAGGCTGCGACGCTGTTCTTGCAGCCGGTGGAGGAAAGGTTTTGGATGCCGGCAAGCTGCTGGCCCACCGCCTTTCTCTTCCCTGCATCACCGTTCCACTGAGCGCTTCCACCTGTGCTGGCTGGACGGCTCTGGCCAACATCTATTCCCCTCAGGGTGCCTTCAAAGAGGATGTGGCGCTTGATCGCTGCCCTGATCTTCTTGTCTTTGATCACGGCTTAGTGCGCCAAGCTCCGCCTCGTACCCTTGCAAGTGGTGTCGCTGATGCACTGGCCAAGTGGTACGAAGCCTCTGTGAGCAGCGGCGACAGCAGCGATGGTCTTGTGCAGCAGGCCGTGCAGATGGCTCGTGTGCTGCGGGATCAACTGCTGATCGACAGCCTCACGGCGCTGGAGGATTCAGACAGTGCGGCCTGGGTGCGCACTGCAGAAGCCTGTGCCCTTACCGCCGGAGTGATGGGGGGACTTGGTGGCGCCCGTTGCCGCACGGTCGCTGCCCATGCTGTTCATAACGGCCTGACCCAGCTGGCGGCCTGTCACCACGTTCTCCATGGCGAGAAGGTGGGGTTCGGAATCCTCGTTCAGCTTCGATTGGAGGAACGTCTGGGCGGTAACCGGCTTGCAGGCCAGGCGCACCGCCAACTGCTGCCACTGCTGCGGCAGCTTGGTCTCCCCGTCAGCCTTGATGATTTGGGTTTGGCTCAGGCCAGTCTTAGTGAGTTACAGGGGGTGTGTCGTTTCGCCTGCAGCGAAGGTTCCGATCTGCATCACCTGCCCTTCGCTGTGACGCCCGGTGCTTTGCTGGAGGCCCTTGTGGGTGCCGCTGAACTCAGCTCCATCAGCTTTTGAAGGCGCTTCTAGATCAATTGCGGCCGGCTCTGCTTGACCCGCAGGCCGAGAACCTGGCCACCCATGTCCAGTGGTGGGATCTGCCTGGTCTGGATCTGGATGATCCGTTCCCGGTGGCTGTGCTTGGCCAGGGATTTCCGTTGCTGCTGTTGCATGGTTTTGACAGCAGTTTTTTGGAATTCCGGCGCCTTGCTCCCCTCCTGGCCGATCGGTTTCAGCTGTTCATCCCCGACCTGTTCGGTTTTGGCTTTTCGCCGCGTCCCTTAGGTACGACCTACGGGCCGGACGCTGTCTTGCGTCATTTGGATGCCTTGCTCGAGCGGCTTCCCCCTGAGGCTCC
>QCSL01000015.1 GCA_003209165.1 Synechococcus sp. AG-670-B23
TGAAGACCGCCGCCGAAAACCTGAGCCAGGCTCAGTCCGAGTTGGCTGCTGCCCAGGAGAAAGCCGAGAAGATTCGTGCTGATGGTCAGGCACGCGCAGCAGGCATCCGCTCTGAAGGCGAGAAACGCACCATCTCTGTGATGGCTGCGATCAAGGCCGGTGCAGATGCCGATGCCGAAGCCGATGCTGCTCGAATCAAAGACAGCCTGCGTCGTGAGGCCGCTCTAGCGGCAATCGACAAGGCTCTAGCCGAACTTCCGGCTCGTCTCGATGCCAGTGCACAGGCCAAGTTGATCGATTCCACTATCAAAAATCTGGAGAACGCCTGATGCCTCTCCTTAACTCTCTGGCCACCCCCTACGCCGAAGCATTGCTTCAGGTCACCGAGGCTCGTGGTGAGTCTGAAACCGTTGCCGATCAATGCAAGCAGCTGCTTGCGATCTGGAACGATTCCGAAGATTTCCGCGATGCCATGGTGTCCCCGGTGCTTGAGCCGGACGCCAAGAAGCAAGCTCTTAAGGCGCTTGTGGGTGAGGATGTCACTCCTTCAGTCTTCAATTTGCTGAAGGTGTTGGCTGACCGTCAACGCCTCATCGCTTTTGATGCGGTGATGCTTCGCTATCTCGAGCTTTATCGGGAACAGCAGGGCATCACTCTGGCCCAGGTCCGTTCTGCTCAAAGCCTCACTGAGGATCAACAGGCGGCACTGTCCAAAAAGGTGCAGGCCATGGCCGGCACCAACAAGGTCGACATTGACCTCAGTGTGGATCCGTCCCTAATCGGCGGTTTCGTCGTGAGTCTCGGATCTCAGGTGATCGATGCCAGCCTGTCTGGCCAGGTTCGTCGCCTCGGTCTGGCACTCGCCAAGGCGAGCTGACCTCACTCTTTCCTCCACCGCTCCTTCCTCCCCAACTCCCAGCTGGGATCACACGCCATGGTTTCCATCCGTCCTGACGAGATCAGCGCCATCCTCAAGAAGCAGATTGAGGACTACGACAAGTCGGTTTCCGTCAGCAATGTCGGCACCGTTTTGACCGTGGGCGACGGCATTGCCCGTGTCTACGGCCTGCAGCAAGCCATGGCCGGCGAACTTATTGAATTTGAGGACGGCACCGAAGGCATCGCCTTGAACCTCGAAGACGACAACGTCGGCGCGGTGCTGATGGGTGAGGGCTACGGCATTCAGGAAGGCAGCACGGTGAAGGCCACCGGCAAGATCGCCGCTGTGCCCGTGGGTGACGCCATGCTGGGCCGGGTGGTGAACTCCCTGGGCCGCGCTATCGACGGCAAGGGCGAAATCGCCACCAGCGAGACGCGCCTAATCGAATCCATGGCGCCCGGCATCATTCAGCGCAAGTCGGTGCACGAGCCGATGCAGACCGGCATCACCGCCATCGACGCGATGATCCCCGTAGGCCGTGGCCAGCGCGAGCTGATCATTGGTGACCGCCAGACCGGCAAGACCGCCATCGCGATCGACACCATCCTGAACCAGGCGGATCAGGACATGATCTGCGTCTACGTCGCCGTGGGTCAAAAGGCTGCTTCCGTGGCCAACGTTGTTGAAGTGCTGCGTGAGCGCGGCGCCCTCGACTACACCGTGATCGTGGCGGCTAACGCTTCCGAGCCTGCTGCACTGCAATACCTGGCTCCCTACACCGGCGCCACCATCGCCGAGTACTTCATGTACAAGGGCAAGGCCACCTTGGTGATCTACGACGATCTTTCCAAGCAGGCTGCTGCCTACCGCCAGATGTCGCTCCTCCTGCGTCGTCCGCCCGGTCGTGAGGCCTATCCCGGTGACGTCTTCTACTGCCACAGCCGTCTGCTCGAGCGTGCAGCCAAGTTGTCTGATGCCATGGGCAAGGGTTCCATGACCGCCCTGCCGATCATCGAGACCCAGGCCGGTGACGTTTCGGCTTATATCCCCACCAACGTGATTTCGATCACGGATGGTCAGATCTTCCTCAGCTCCGACCTGTTCAACTCCGGTCTGCGTCCTGCGATCAACGTTGGTATCTCCGTGAGCCGGGTGGGCGGTGCTGCTCAGACCAAGGCCATCAAGAAGATTGCTGGCACCTTGAAACTGGAGCTGGCCCAGTTCGACGAACTGGCCGCCTTCTCCCAGTTCGCTTCTGACCTGGACGCCTCCACCCAGCAACAGCTTGAGCGCGGCAAGCGCCTGCGTGAACTGCTCAAGCAGCCTCAGTTCAGCCCCCTAATCCTGGCTGAGCAGGTCGCCATCGTTTACGCCGGTGTGAAGGGCCTGATCGACGACGTCCCCGTTGACAAGGTTGTCGACTTCTCCCGCGAACTGCGTGAGTACCTCAAGTCCAACAAGGCTGAGTTCATCACCGAAATCCAGGAGAAGAAAGTGATGAGTCCTGAGGCTGAGGCGATCCTCAAGGACGCCATCACCGAAGTCGTGTCCACCATGGTCGCTTCCGCGGCCTGAAGGAGCTGCCGACATGGCGAATCTCAAGGAAATCCGAGACCGAATTAAGTCGGTCAAAAACACCCGCAAGATCACCGAGGCCATGCGCCTTGTGGCTGCGGCCAAGGTGCGTCGCGCCCAGGAGCAAGTGCTCCGCAGCCGTCCCTTCGCGGATCGGCTGGCCCGGATCCTGGAAAACCTCCAGTCCCGTATGGGTTTCGAAGACGCGGCATCTCCCCTGATGCAGCAGCGCAATGTTGAGACCATCACCCTGGTGGCGGTCACCGGTGATCGCGGCCTTTGCGGTGGCTACAACGCCAATATCATCAAGCGTACGGAACAGCGTTTTGCTGAGCTGAAGGGCAAGGGCTTCGATGTGAAGCTGCTGCTGATCGGCACCAAAGCCATCGGCTACTTCACCCGTCGTGACTACCCGATTCAGGCCACCTTCTCTGGTCTGGAACAGGTTCCCACCGCCGATGAGGCCAACACGATCTCCACGGATCTGCTGGCTGAATTCCTGGCTGAAAGCACCGACCGCGTTGAACTGATTTTCACCAAGTTCATCAATCTGGTGAGCTGTAAGCCCGTGGTTCAGACCCTGCTGCCCTTAGATCCTCAGGACATCGCTGATCCTGATGATGAGATCTTCCGTCTCACCACCAAAGATGGCCTTCTGACGGTGGAGCCCGGTGCAGGCCCTGCTAACACTGAGCCGAAGATCGCTTCTGACATCGTATTTGAGCAGACCCCCGAACAGCTGCTGAATGCACTGCTTCCTTTGTATCTGCAGAACCAGTTGCTGCGTTCCTTGCAGGAATCGGCTGCCTCAGAGCTGGCTAGCCGGATGACCGCCATGAACAACGCCAGCGATAACGCCAAGGAGTTGGCCAAGACCCTCACCCTTGACTACAACAAGGCCCGTCAGGCTGCGATTACTCAGGAGATCCTGGAAGTTGCAGGCGGTGCTGCCGCTGTTGGCTGATCACTTCGGTTGATCCTTTCGGTCGATCGGTTCATTGAATGCCGGTCCTTCGGGGCCGGCTTTTTTGTGCCGTGTTAACGGTGAAGCGCAGCGGTTGGAGGGTGTGTGCGTGCTTCAGCTTCATCAGCTCTTTCTCACCGTGGTTGCAACAACGCAACTTCCTCTCGACCCCCTGCAGCAGGCCTCCTGCATGTAGGCGCTAATGGAGATTCGCGGTGAAGCCGAGGGCAACCCCAGTGAAGGCTGCGCCAGGACTGGGGACCTGCATGGGGTGTGGCAGCTGCATCAACAGCAGCCCTTTCATGCCTTGGCTCGGCTGGTGGTCGAGCAGGCCTGGAGTTATCTCGATTCGCTTGGGTTTGAGCGAAGCCAAGTGGCCCTGCATCTGCAGCGTTGCTGGCCGGTGATCAGTGATACGGATCAAGCGGTTGGCCGCCACCATCACCCCAATGCCCATCTCAGCGCTGTTCTCTACCTCACGGGCAACGGCTCGGGAGAAGAAGGCGTGTTGCGGCTGCATGCCTCATCAACCCAATGAGTTGGTGGCGGGTTTGGCGGTGGGTTATGGCGGCCCGATTGCTGAAGGCCACCCGTTCAATCAGTCCCACTGGGATCTGGCCCCGCGCCAGGGTTTGCTGGTGCTGTTTCCGTCGAGCCTGCACCACAGCGTTCTGCCCAACGACGCCCCAGACGAGCTGCGCTGTTCCATCAGTTTTGATTTCGTGCTGACAGCACCAGTGCAGGGTGGTTCGCCGGAATATCTGGCGCCCCACCCCCGCCATTGGGACTCGCTTGACGAGCCCATTGCCTGAGAGAATGCGAAGTCTTCCTTGTTGAGCCCGGCATGTCCGACGTGGCCACTTACACCGTCCGCGCCGAGTTCGAAGGCGAAACCCACAGCTTTCCCTGCCGCGCTGACCAGACGGTGCTGAATGCTGCTGAGGCCGCTGGCATCACCCTTCCCAGCTCCTGCTGCTCCGGGGTATGCACCACTTGTGCTGCGGTGATCAGTGAGGGCAGTGTTGAACAGCCCGATGCCATGGGCGTGAAGGGTGAGCTTCAGCAGCAGGGCTACAGCCTGCTGTGTGTGGCTTTCCCGCGGGCCGATCTCACCCTCAAGGCGGGGCAAGAGGATGCGCTCTACGAAGCCCAGTTCGGTCAATACCAGAAGTGAGGCTCACCAGCCTGCAACGCCAGTTTCCTTGGCCCGCTGATGTGCCATTGGTTGAGCTGCGCAGCTGGATCCGTCAGCAGTTGGCTCAGGAGGGTGATGTGCTGCGTTGGGCTCTTACCGCAGTGCACTCCAGCGCCGATGGTGCTCGAACCCTTCAAGTGGAGGCAGTGATCAGCGCGTGAGCTCGCCGCCGATGCCAACGCTGATGCTGGTGCCGACAGGCATCGGTTGTGACATCGGTGGCTACGCCGGTGACGCGCTGCCGTCTGCACGGTTGTTGGCTTCAGCGAGCGGCTGCCTGATCACTCATCCCAATGTGATGAACGGGGCTTCGCTGTATTGGAGCGATTCCCGCGTGCTCTATGTGGAGGGCTATGGCCTCGATCGGTTCGCCGTGGGTGACTGGGCCCTGCGGCCGGTGCGAAGGCAACGGATCGGCTTGCTGCTGGATGCCGGCATCGAGCCCGAGCTGGCCCAGCGCCAGATTCAGGTGGCTGAGGGCTGCCGCGCCAGCCTTGGTTTGGAGATCGGCCCGGTGATTTCAACAGATGCGCCGCTTGAGGTGACGCTTGAGTGCGGTGCCAGTGGCGCCAGCTGGGGGCGATTGGGGTGTCCTCATGCCTTGTTGCGGGCTGGTGAACGCTTGAAGCAAGCCGGGGCGACGGCGATTGCGGTGGTGGCCCGCTTTCCGGAGGATCCGGAGAGTGAGGAGTTGGCGGCTTATCGCCAGGGCAGTGGCGTGGATGGTCTGGCCGGTGCTGAAGCGGTGATCAGTCACCTGCTGGTGCAGCACCTGCAGATTCCCTGTGCCCACGCTCCGGCCTTGGACCCTTTGCCCCTGGATCCGCAGCTGGATCCAAGGGCGGCGGGTGAGGAGCTCGGCTACACCTTCCTGGCCTGCGTGTTGGTGGGGCTGAGCCGAGCACCGGATCTGGTGAGCGCCCCCTGGCAGCCTGGCGATCTTCATGCGGCGCAATTGGGGGCGGTTGTGGTGCCCGAAGGTGCCCTGGGGGGGGAGGCACTGTTGGCCTGCGTGGAGCACAATCTTCCCGTGGTCTGCGTGGCCAATCCATCGGTGCTGTCTGTCACGGCCGACGCCATTGGTTTGAGCCAGGGCGTTCTTCATGCCAGCAGTTACAGCGAGGCAGCAGGGTTGGTGCTGGCGCTGCGGGAGGGATTGAGTCCGGCCTCCCTGGGCCGGCCACTACCAGCGCTGCAACGGTTGGATTGATGCCTGGCGGTTTTGGTGGAGCCTCCGATCAGAGGCCTTGCCCCTGTGGGGGTGCTGTTTATCGCAGCTGCTGCGGGCCCTTGCATCGTGGCGATCAGTGTGCCGAAACGGCTGAACAGTTGATGCGCTCCAGATATTCAGCTTTTGCGCGCGGCGAGATCGACTATCTGCTGGCCACCCATCCCGAGCCGGATGTTCCAGCACAGCAGCGGCGTTGTTCCCTGGAGCGGAGTTGCCGGCAGACCCGTTGGCTCGGCTTGACTGTGCTGGGTGTCAGCGCCGGCGGCCCGCGTGATCTGGAGGGAACGGTGCAGTTTGAAGCCCGTTATCGCGGTGGGGTGCTGAAGGAAACCTCCCTGTTTCGGCGTCGAGATGGCGCGGAGGATGGTCCTTGGTTCTATGTGGGTGCACTCCACTTGGAGGGCTAACGCAGGCAGGCCATCGGATGCCGCGGCGGCACCCCCAGTGCTTTGGCCACGCCGGGGTGGCAGACCGATCCCTGAACCGTGTTCAGGCCGGAGATGAGTTCCGGTCGTTCTGTCACCGCCTCCTCCAGACCTCGTCCGGCGATGCCCAGGATGTACGGGAGTGTCACGCTCACCAGGGCTTCGGTGGAGGTGAACGGCACCGCACCAGGCATGTTGCCCACGGCGTAGTGCTGCACGCCGTGGATGGTCACGGTGGGATCGCGGTGGGTCGTCTCCTGGCTTGTGGCGATGCAGCCGCCTTGGTCGATGGCCACATCCACAATCACCGAACCAGGTCGCATCTGCTTCACCATCTGCTCGTCCACCAGGGTGGGGGCGCGCCCGCCGGGAGTGAGCACGGCTCCGATCACTAGATCCGCCGTTGGCACCAACCGTTCAAGAAGCCCGCGGCTGCTCACCACACTCATCAAGCGACCGCGCCGGTCGGCCTCCAGGCTGCGCAACCGCATGGGTGAGCGGTCGAGCAGCAACACCTCGGCATCCATGGCGGCGGCCGTTCGTGCGGCATTCCATCCCACGGTGCCGGCGCCAAGCACCACCACCCGGGCCGGTTGCACGCCAGTGCAGCCACCCATCAACACGCCTCGGCCGCCATGGGGTTTCTCCAGCAGGTGGGCTCCCACCTGGGCCGCCAAACGCCCCGCGATTTCGCTCATGGGAGCCAGCAACGGCAGGCTGCCGTTCTCCAGCTGCACGGTTTCGTAGGCGATGGCGGCGGTGCCCGCTTCCAGTAGGGCATCCCCAACGCTGGGATAAGCCGCCAGGTGTAGATAGGTGAATAGCACCATGTCATTCCGCAGGTAGGCAAATTCCTCCGCCTGCGGTTCCTTCACCTTCACCACCAAATGGGCGCCCCAGGCCTCGTCGCGGCTCACCAGCTGTGCACCTGCGGCGGCAAAGGCGTCGTCACCGATTCCCGCTCCAGCCCCGGCTCCGGTTTCGATGCGCACTTCCAAGCCCTGGCTCACCAGCTCCCTTACTGCGTCAGGAGTCAGCGCCACGCGCTGCTCATCGAGCTTGATCTCCTTCGGCACACCGATGCTGGCCATCGGGGCCGAGAGGACGGAGGCTGCCATGGCGGCTTCAAGGGGATCACTTCAATCTGGCTCCGCCGCGCGCAACCCGCCACATCTCAAAGGTGGGCTTGCTTTAGGCCGCGGCAATCGGTAATCGCCAGCCGCTGCCGAAGGCTTGGGGACTCACCTTCAGCAACGGTGCCGCTTGCCGCCGCTTGAATTCGGCCCGTCTTAGCAGCCGCTCCACCCGCTCCACCAGGGCGGGATCGTGGCCGGCGGCCACCAGGGTTGTTCCGGAATGGCGCTCCTGGATCAGGGCTTTGAGCAGGGCATCCAGCGCGTTGTAGTCGGGCAGGGAGTCGCTGTCTTTTTGGTTGGGCCGCAGCTCGGCGCTGGGGGGTTTGCGTCGAATCTCTTCCCCCACAAGCTCCCCTTTCGTGGGTAGTCCTAGCGCCTGGCGGCAACTTCGGGCTGCGTCGCTGTCGAGCCAGTCGCAAAGAGAAAACACGCTGGTTTTGTAGACATCGCCAATCACCGCGAGCCCGCCGTTCATGTCGCCATAGAGGGTGCAGTAGCCCACAGCCAGCTCTGATTTGTTGCCGGTGGTGAGCAGCAGTTGGCCCTGCTGGTTGGCCACGGCCATCAGCAGGGTGCCGCGAATTCGCGATTGCAGATTTTCCGCCGTCACGCCCTGGGGTGCTTCCCCCAGCGGTGCGGTCAGGGCTTGGTCGTAGCTGTCCATCAGGCCCGCGATAGTCACTGTTTTGGTCTGCAGCCCCAACCGTTCGGCCAAGGCCAAGGCATCGTCAATGGATCCAGCCGAGCTCCAAGGGGAGGGCATCAACAGTGCCGACACCGCCTCTTTCCCCAGGGCCGCGGTGGCGATCACCGCCACCAGTGCTGAATCGATGCCGCCGCTTAACCCCAGCAATGCCTTTTTGAACCCGCATTTCTGGGCGTAGTCACGCACCCCAAGCACCAGGGCTCGGAACAGCCTCTCTAGGGGATCCATCGCCTGGGCCTTGATCGGGGCTGGATCGCAGCTGTCCCAAATTGCGAGATGCTCCTCACAGACGGGGAGCTCCAGCTGCACGGCGCCATTGGCTCCCACCACAAAACTGGCCCCGTCGAACACCAGCTCGTCGTTGCCTCCTACTTGATTGAGGTATACAAGTGGGCAATTGAGGCGTTGCGCCGCTGCCGCCGCCAGCTGTTGGCGCAAGGCTGGCTTAGAGGCATCGAAGGGGGAAGCCGCCAGATTGATCACTAGATCCGGCTGTTCGGGGATCAGTTGATCGATTGGATCCGGTCCGTCCAGGCGCTCGCGCTGCAGGCCGTCATCCACCCAGAGGTCTTCGCAGATGGTGAGGCCCAGTCGCTTCCCGTTGGGTAGGCTGAGCAGGCAGGGCCCATCGCCGGGGCGGAAGTAGCGCCGCTCATCAAAGACGTCGTAACTGGGCAGCAGCTGTTTCTGGGCAATCGGACGCCAGCCCAGACGATTCACCAGCACCACACCGTTGTGCAGCCGTGGACTGCGGGCATCTGATGCGGGCAGCGCAGCTCCCACCAACAGGGTGACGCTGCTGTTCAGTTGGTTCACCAGCCACTGCAGCACTGTGTCCTGCTGTTGGAGGCGGCTGCGCTCGAGCAACTGGTCCCGGGGGGGATACCCCCAGAGGGAGAGTTCAGGGGTGAGCACCAGCTCAACAGCCTGCTCTTCTGCCCTGCGCACGGCCTCCAGAATCCGCTTCGCGTTGCCCTGGAAGTCGCCGACCACGGGGTTGAGTTGCGCCAGGGCGATGCGCATCAGCAGAGGCTCCCCGAAAGGCCATAAAGATTGTGCTGGAGCAACAGCGGCCACACTGCTTCAGGAATCTGAGCTTCATTCGGTTGCTGGCGCAGTTGCGAACTGGCGGTGGCGGGAACCTCCAGATCCAGCAGGTCCACCTGTCCGCCCAGATCGCGCAGGGCCTGCAGCGTTGCGTCCTCGAGGGGCCAACCCTTGCGGGGGGCGATGGCCAGGCGGCACTGCGGCAGCCAGCAATCGCTCTGTTTCCAGCGGGGAATCTGGCCGGCGAGATCGCTGCCCACCACAAACACCAGGTTGCGATCAGGCCAATGATGGGCGGCCCGTTGCAAGGTGATCAAGGTGTAAGGGCTGCTCAGATGCTGGGCCAGCTCGAGACGTTCATCCTGCAGTTGCTGCACCAGCTGGCTGAGCAGCATCGCTCGCAAATCCAGGGGGGCATCGTGCTGTTTCAGGGGATTGTCACTGGCCCATGTCGCCACGTGGCCATAGCGGTTCAACAGCCCCTCCAGCAGCACCTGATGGCCGCGGGTGGGTGGATCGGCGCTGGTGCCCAGCAAAGCGATGGCAGCAGCGGTCATCTCAGGGCAGCAGTGGTTGCAGATCCTGTTCCAGGGCTTTGGGCCAGCGCAACAGCCAGTGGTGCACCACGGGATCACGTTCGGCCAGGCGGCGCAACAGCGCACCGGGTTGTCCACCGCGCCGTCGCAGCAACTGCTGAGCCACCAGACGCCCTGTCCGGCGGCTGGCATGCACCGCCAGGGCGGCTTGGGCCAGGGCCACCGGGGCTGCAGGGGCTAAGCTGCTGCCGCCGCTCACCGGCACCAGCAGCAGCAGTGCCTGCTTGAAGGCCGCTAGCCCAAACTGCACCCCGCCCAACAAGGCGTTGTGGCTTGAGACTCGGGTGAGCAGCAGCCGTGCCGCCGCTGGTGTCATCGGCAGGTTGTAGAGACGGCTGAGCTGCAGCACCAGGGCGGTGTCGCAGGCCATGCCTCCGGCCATATCCAGTGCCATCACAGGGTTGACGGCCACGCCGGTGGCCTTGGCGGCTGCATAACGACCGATCAGGCTCTGGGCCGTGCGGCGGTGCTGTTGCAGCCGCAGTTCTTGGCAGGCCCTCTGGAAACGGTCGGCCTGGCGCAGCGACTGAATCGCCAGCAGCAGGGTGCCTTCGTTCTCCAGCTGCCGGCAGAGCTGCTTCTGCAGATCCTGCACCTGCGGCGGTGTGGTCTTGCTGCGCACCCGCCCATCTGCCTGGATCTGGGGGCTGCGGGGCGCTGCCGCTGCCGCGGTGATCGGCAGATCCACCGGCAGCCGGGCGCGGATGCTGCGCAGCAGTTCGGCACGCTCCTGCTCTGGCCAGCGGTCGCTCCGGTTCAGCACCAGCTGCAGGGGCTTGCCGCTCTCCAGCAGCGTTCGTAAGGCCTCTAGGTCGGCCCGGGTCAGGTCGCTGTCCACCACCAGCAGCACCAGATCGGCCCCCATGGCCACGCGAGAGGCCAAGCGCGCCCGCCCGGCGGCATCGATTTCATCAATGCCGGGGGTGTCCACCAGTTCCACTCTGGTCAGCCCGGCAATCTCCACGGGCCAGTCCACGGCCTGCTGATGGCGGGTGCTGCCGTGGGCGACATCCGTTGCCAGCAGTGGCCGGCGGATCAAGGCATTAATCATGCTGGATTTGCCGACCCCCACCCGACCAAACAGAGCAATGCGCAGGCGCCGTTGCTGCAGCCGTTGCAGCTGACGGTCCAGCAGCTGCAACTCACCCCCCAGCAGTCCCTGGTGCCGCGGGCTCAGCTGAAGCTGACTACGCCAGTGCTCCAGCAGCAGCTGGCAGCGCTCAACGGTATGGGGCGGGGTGGGTTGCATCCCGCTCATGCTGCCGGCTTGCGCCACCAACCGGCCAGCACAGCCAGCACCGATTCGGCACCGATCACGCCGACAAAGCCACCGAATTCATCAACCACCACGCGCACGCCACCGCTGTCGCGCCGGAAGCCCGTCAGCAGCCGATCGGCCCGGATCATCTCGGGCACGTATTCCACCGGTTCGCAGAGGTCAACGGGTGTGAGCAGGCCGCGGTTCTCCAACAGAGCGGTGAGCACCCGCTCGCGGCTGGCCACGCCAAGCACCTTGTCCACTTGATCGCCTAGCACCACCCACCAGGGGTCGTTGGTGCTCATCAGCTTGGCCCGCTGGGATTCGATGCTGAGACTGCCGTCCAGGGTGGGCGCTGCCACCCGAGGCGTCATCAAGTCGCGCGCGGTGAGGTCGTTGAGCTGAAACACCTTGCCGATCATCGCGGCTTCATCGGCTTCGATCTCTCCCTTCTGGGAGCCCAGACGAGCCAGCAGACGGATCTCCTCTTCATTGGTGCTTAGTTCCGCTTCGGCGGTGATGGCCGGCAGCATCCGTTCCAGCAGCAGCACCAGCGGCCGCAGCGCAAGGCCGAGCCAATGCAACAGGGGTGCGCTGGCCAGGGCCACCGGCAGGGCCAGACGGCTTCCGAGGGCTTTGGGCAGGATTTCCCCCAGCAGGATCACCAGCACAGTGAGGCCAACTGAGAACACAGGCAGGGCGGCACCGCCGATGTTGCGTTGCTCGAACACCCAGGCGGCGTAACCGCCCAGCATCAAACTTCCGAAAATGTTGAAGCCGTTGTTGGCGATCACTAGGGCCGACAGGGTTCTTCCAAGTCGCTTACGTAATTGCGCCAACCGTCGGGCCCCGGCCACGGGGCGTTCCCGGGCCGCCAACTCGTGCACCCGAATCGGACTCACCGTCAGCAGCGCGGCTTCCACACCAGAGCAGAGGGCCGAGCCCAGCAGCACAACCAAAACCAGCAGCAACAGCACCAGGAGATCGGAGCTCATTGCCGTCTGAAACTCCTTGCATCGTAGAGGCCATGGCCAGTTCGGCCTTGCCAGCTGCCATCCTGTTCCTCTTAATGCTCTGCTGCTGTGAACGGTTTCGACTCCGGCATCCACACGCGTCGTCGCGCCCTTTTCCTGGAGCAACTCGGTGCTGCCGCCGCGGTGATTCCAGCCGCGGCGTTGGCGACCCATCACGCCGATTGCGAGTGGCCCTTCCGGCAAGACAGTGATTTCTTCTACCTCACTGGTTTTGATGAGCCGGACGCGGTGGCCCTGCTGCTGCCGCATCGACCGGAGGGTGAGCGCTTTGTGCTGTTCGTGCAGCCCAAGGACCCTGCAGCTGAGGTGTGGACCGGCTTCCGTTGGGGCACCGAGGGCGCGGTGGAGCGCTACGGGGCGGATGTGGCACATCCGCTGGATCAGCTCAGCGAAAAACTGCCTAAGTACCTCGCCGGAGCCGAAGCCATCGCTTTCCGCGTCGGCCGCCATACATCGGTGGAGTCGATGGTGCTCTCGGCCTGGGGCCGCCAACTTGATACCTATGCCCGTACAGGTACAGCGGCCCTTGGCCTAGTGGCGCCAACGCCGATCCTGCATCGCATGCGCCTGCGCAAGGAGCCCCATGAGTTGGAGCGTCTCCGGGAGGCCTGTCGCATCTCCTCACAGGCCCATGAGCTAGCTCGCTCAATCACCCGTCCGGGCATGAATGAGGCTGAGGTGCAGGCGGCGATTGAGGCCCACTTCCGCACCAATGGGGCTCGTGGTCCGGCCTACGGCTCGATCGTGGCTGGCGGTGATAACTCCTGTGTGCTGCACTACACCGCCAACACGGCCCCGCTGCAGGACGGTGATCTGCTGCTAATCGATGCTGGCTGCTCCCTGGAGGATTACTACAACGGCGACATAACCCGCACCTTCCCTATAAATGGCCGCTTCACGGCCGAACAACGGGAGCTGTACAGCCTGGTGTTGGCTGCTCAGGAAGCAGCGGTTGCCGTTGTGGCCCCCGGCGGCACTGCTGAGGCGGTGCATGACACAGCCCTGCGAAGTCTCGTAGAGGGGCTCGTGGATCTGGGTCTACTGATCGGGGATGTGGACGGCATTATCGAGAGGGGCGATTACCGCCATCTGTACATGCACCGTACCGGCCATTGGCTGGGTCTTGATGTCCACGACGTTGGGGCGTACCGACTCGGTGAGCAACCTGCGCCCCTGGAGCCAGGCATGGTGCTAACCGTTGAGCCTGGCCTTTACGTCAGCGATCGCCTCACCGTGCCGGAGGGGCAGCCTGAAATAGATGATCGCTGGAAAGGTATCGGCATCCGTATCGAAGACGACGTTGCCGTCAGCGAGACCGGCCATGAGGTGCTCACAGTTGGGGCCCTGAAGAGCGTTGCTGC
Source organism: Synechococcus sp. AG-670-B23 (assembly GCA_003209165.1). Lineage (GTDB taxonomy): Bacteria > Cyanobacteriota > Cyanobacteriia > PCC-6307 > Cyanobiaceae > Parasynechococcus. The sequence continues at coordinate 13,409 of QCSL01000015.1, forward strand.
GATGGAGCGTTCCTAGGCCACCTGCAGCAAGATCCAGAACAGGAAAATCACCAGTTTCATCAGGCCTTCGATGCCGGTCAGCCGAGCGTGGGGATAGCTGAGGATCAGCGTCAGAGCCAGGAGCACCATCTCAAAGGGTTCCAGCCCCAGGATCACGTCGGTTCCGGTAATTCCCCCAAGCACCAGCACAGCTGGAACGGTGAGACTCACTGTGGCCACTACCGATCCGTACAACGTGTTGATCGACCGCTGCACTTCGCCATGTGATGCGGCCTGAATGGCGTTGAGGGCCTCTGGAGCAAGAATCAGCATGGCCACCAGCACCCCTGCCAGGGAACTGGGCAGGCCGAGATCGGTGATGCCGGTCTCGATCAGCTGACCCATCGATTCGGCGATCAGGCATACCACCAACAGTCCTGTCACAAGCAGTGACGAGGCTTTCCATAGCGGCAGGTCGTTGTTGTCCGTTTCAAGCTTTTCAAGAGCTTCGCCTCCACCTGCAACAGCGACGATCAGGTTCTCCCGTTCGGTGTAAAGACTGCGGTAGCGCCCCATCTGTGCTGTTAAGAAGATGGCGTAGACGCCGAAGGCGACCACGGAGAGCACAACATTCACCGGAGTACTGAAATTGGCTTCCGTGGTGCTTCGGCTGAAGTTGGGAATTACCAATGCGAGTACGCACATGGTGCTGATCAGGTCCCAGTAGGTCAGGGCTCCCAACAGGTTGGGTGCGGCCATTTGGCTGGTGTCCACCTGCCCATCGCTACCCACCGTTCCGCGCCGTATAGCCGCCAAAACATTGCAAATTCCGGTGACGCCGGTAAGGGCGATCATCACCACTGAGAACATCGAATCCCGGGCCAGGGTTGGGTTGCTTTCGCCTGTGAGCATGGTGCTGGCCACGAGAGCGAGTTCGATCGTCATCACCGCGGCTGTCAGCACCAAAGTCCCATAGGGCTGACCGATTAGCTCTGAGACGCGATCGGCCTGGTTGGCCACGCTTTTGGAGAGCGCAAGCACTATGCCGCTCAGCAGAGCCAGGCCAGCCAGGAGGATGCTTGTGGGTTGCGCCAGAAGCCACGCCATGACGCCGCTGAATTCAATCGAAACGAGGGCGACGAGGCCGATCAGGATCGGCAGAAGCAGGCGCACCATCAAGTCATCGCATCAGAGCCGGGATTAACTCCCGTGTAGCTCCCACAATGCAGTCCGCGCCGGCTTTGCGCAGCTGCTGGTGATACGCCATCACGTCTGCCACGTGGGGAGGTGCTACTGCCAGGCTGCGCCAAGTCAGCTCTGGTCGCCGCTTGCGGGCATTGAGCACTGTTTGTACATCAGCCACGGTGTCGCCGATGTAGGCGACCCACTCCGGCGTTTCTCCTGCCGCCAAGGTCTCCGCCAAGCGCAACAGCCCTGTGGGATCGGGCTTGTCGGGGGCATCCCCCATGGCAATCAGGGCCGGTTTGTTGAGTCTTAGACGCTGCTCCAGAACGAATCGCGCTGAGGGGGGTTCAGCTCCGCTGACGAATCCCCAGCGGATGTCTCGGCTGGAAAGCTCTTCAAAGAAATCGGAATCCACTAGCAGCGGCTCATCGCCGATGAAGCCCCTCCAGTCGCTGGGATCACCTTGCGGATCGCCGCCGTAGTAGTAGCCGCTGAACACATCGATCAGTCCGCTGCGATCCGGAAGGTCAGTCCCATGGCGCCGCAGCAGTTCCAGGCTGGCGTCCCAGTCATTGTTCCACCGGCCTTCTCCCTTCAGCTTGTCGATGTCCTCGGGGATGGGACGCCAGCCGCTGTAGTACTGAACTGTTTCTTGAAGAGCACGGCGGTAGCTGCCAGCCACATCGCGGATCACACCATCGATGTCGAAGAGCAGGATGGTTGGGGATCTCAGAACGTCTGATGTAGAGCGGCTGGTAGGTTAGTTGTTTGTATTTCTGTCTTGAGCGCTGACACCATGACGGTCACCGAAGGCGCTGCCCCTACCGACCAGGAGGTCGCGACTCCGTCCGCCGAAGCGGCTGAAGGCGCCACCCAGGCAGCTGAAACGACTGAAAAGCCTGTAGCCAGCGAGGGTGAAGGCCGTCCTGTGCTGAAAGGAGCAGCCGCGGCTCTGGCCACGGCCACCATCGATGCTGATGGTGTTCCTTCCGGTTACACCCCCAAGGCCGATGAGGGTCGCTTCCTGCTGAAGATCCTCTGGCTCCCTGACAACGTTGCCCTCGCTGTTGATCAGATCGTTGGCGGTGGCCCTAGCCCCCTCACCTCTTACTTTTTCTGGCCTCGTGAGGATGCCTGGGAAAGCCTCAAGACCGAGTTGGAAGGCAAGAGCTGGATCACCGACAACGAACGGGTTGAAGTGCTCAATCAGGCCACTGAAGTGATCAACTACTGGCAGGAAGAAGGCAAAGGCAAGAGCCTCGACGAGGCCAAAGCCAAGTTCCCCGATGTCACCTTCTGCGGTACCGCATGATTTCGTTCCGCGCATCAGCTTGTCGACAAAACCTGCCTTCGGGCGGGTTTTTTTGTGCCTGCCGCGCTCTATTCAAAGATAAAAAAGCCACCATTAAAAAGCCAGGGGCGGGAGCCCCTGGCGCTTTGAACGTCATCCTTGGTACAGGCGGATGAATCAATCGGCGGTTTTGCTGGCCTGCAATCGAGCACGAGCTTCATTCAGCTGTTGCTGTGCCTTGAGCTTTTCTGGAGAAGCTGGTTGGCCTTCCATGCCAGCCACCATGGTGGTGGCCTTCTGGAAAGCGGTCTCGGCGGCAGCGGCATCGATGGAGCTTCCCAGTTCGGCCTTGTTCACCAGAACAGTGACTTCATCAGCATCCACTTCAGCGAAACCACCCATCAGAGCAATGGAGTTCCACGCACCGTTGGCACGAACCCGCAGCACACCGATGTCGATAGCAGTGAGCAGTGAGATGTGTCCAGGCAGGATGCCGAGTTGACCGGTGGTACTTGGCAGAATCACCTCGTCGGCGCTGCCATCAAAGACGTTCTGGTCTGTTGCCAGCACGCGGAGGGTGAGGGACATGAACCTTGGTTCGAAAAGAGAACGGACTGTCGAGAAACACGTGATCGGGGGTGTGTATCACACCCCCGCAGCGATCACTTGGTTTCGGAGGCGATCTTCTCGGCCTTGGCTTTCACTTCCTCGATGTTGCCCACAAGGTAGAAGGCGGCTTCGGGGAGGCTGTCCAGCTCACCGGAGAGTATCTGATTGAAACCAGCAATAGTCTCCTCCAGCTTCACGTACTTGCCGGGCATGCCGGTGAAGATCTCGGCTACGAAGAAAGGCTGGGAGAGGAACTTCTCAACTTTGCGGGCACGATCCACGGTGCGACGGTCATCTTCCGACAACTCGTCTAGACCCAGAATCGCAATGATGTCTTGCAGTTCCTTGTAACGCTGCAGTGTGGACTGCACGGCGCGGGCAGTGCGGTAGTGCTCGTCACCCACCACAGCTGGCTGCAGCATCGTGCTGGTGGAATCCAGAGGATCCACAGCAGGATAGATGCCCTTGGAGGCAAGGGCACGATTCAGCACCGTGGTGGCGTCGAGGTGAGCGAAGGTGGTGGCTGGGGCGGGATCGGTTAGGTCGTCAGCAGGCACATAGACGGCCTGGATCGAGGTGATCGAACCTTCGACTGTCGAAGCAACACGCTCCTGTAGAGCACCCACGTCGGTGCCCAGGGTGGGCTGGTAGCCCACAGCGGACGGCATGCGGCCCAGCAGTGCAGAAACCTCGGAACCGGCCTGCACGAAGCGGAAAATGTTGTCCACGAAAAGCAGCACGTCCTGCTTGTTAACGTCGCGGAAATGCTCTGCCATGGTCAGAGCGGAGAGACCCACGCGCATGCGGGCGCCAGGAGGCTCGTTCATCTGGCCATAGCAGAGGGCCACCTTCGACTTGGAAAGGTCGTCGGCGTTGATCACGCCGGATTCCTTGAATTCCTCGTAGAGATCATTGCCCTCGCGGGTGCGCTCACCCACGCCACCGAACACAGACACACCGCCGTGCTCCTTGGCGATGTTGTTGATCAGCTCCTGGATCAAAACGGTTTTGCCCACGCCAGCGCCGCCGAACAGGCCGACCTTGCCTCCCTGGCGGTAAGGAGCCAGGAGGTCGATAACCTTGATGCCCGTCTCAAACACCTTGGGCTTGGTCTCAAGCTCGGTAATGTTGGGGGCATCCCGGTGGATGGGAGCGGTGTCAGTGGTGTTGACCGGGCCCTGCTCGTCGACAGGCTCGCCAAGCACATTGAAGATGCGGCCGAGGGTGCCCTCGCCCACGGGCACGGAAATTGGTGCACCGGTGTCGACGGCTTCCATACCGCGAATCAGACCGTCGGTGCCGCTCATGGCGACGGCACGAACCCTGTGATCACCAAGAAGCTGTTGAACTTCAGCGGTCAGGGCGACGTCATCACCTGCAGGGTTTTTGCCCTCTATGCGTAGGGCGTTATAGATCTTGGGCAATTTCCCGGCGGGAAATTCAACGTCCAGAACTGGGCCGATCACCTGACGGATCACACCCTTGGTGCCAGCAGATGCAGGAGCAGAAGCGACCATAGGAAGGAGAGTTGCGGGATCAGGCGCTGCCGCTCGAACCCATTCAGAGCGGCGCAACCATACCACTGCTGCGGTTTACCCCCACTGGTTCGGTCACCCGCACAGCTTGAGGTCTGGCCCGATGGGTGGTCGGTTGAATACGTTGGCACTCATCGGCATCGAGTGCCAACTCGCGTCGATTCGTGGCGCATTGCGCCCTGTCCCTGCTCCTGCAAATACCCATGGCTGCTGTTTCTCTCAGCGTCTCGACTGTCAAACCCCTGGGCGATCGCGTGTTCGTCAAGGTCTCTGAATCCGAAGAGAAGACCGCCGGTGGAATCCTTCTGCCTGACACCGCTAAAGAAAAGCCCCAGGTGGGTGAAGTGGTTCAGGTGGGCCCCGGCAAGCGCAACGACGACGGCAGCCGTCAGGCTCCCGAAGTTGGTGTGGGCGACAAGGTCCTCTACAGCAAGTACGCCGGCACCGATATCAAGCTCGGCAGCGACGAATACGTGCTGCTGTCCGAGAAGGACATCCTGGCTGTCGTCAACTGAGATCAGCCCAGCTGAATTGCGGCTTGAGTTTTGGCTCAGCCCTCCTTTTTCATCCTCTTCATTAGGAATCGCCTTCCATGGCAAAGCGCATCATCTACAACGAGAACGCCCGTCGCGCTCTCGAAAAAGGCATCGACATCCTTGCTGAATCTGTTGCGGTGACCCTGGGTCCCAAGGGCCGCAATGTGGTTCTGGAGAAGAAATTCGGTGCTCCCCAGATCATCAATGATGGTGTCACCATCGCCAAAGAGATCGAGCTTGAAGATCACATCGAGAACACCGGTGTTGCTCTAATCCGTCAAGCCGCCTCCAAAACCAACGATGCTGCCGGTGACGGCACTACCACCGCCACCATCCTGGCCCATGCCATGGTCAAGGCGGGTCTGCGCAACGTGGCTGCCGGTGCCAACGCCATCACTCTCAAGAAGGGTATCGACAAGGCCTCCGATTTCCTGGTCAGCAAGATTCAGGAAATGGCCAAGCCCATCGCTGACAGCAATGCCATTGCGCAGGTCGGCACCATCTCTGCCGGCAACGACGACGAAGTTGGCAAGATGATTGCCGATGCCATGGACAAGGTTGGCAAGGAAGGTGTGATTTCCCTTGAAGAGGGCAAGTCCATGGAGACCGAGCTCGAGGTCACCGAGGGCATGCGTTTCGACAAGGGCTATATCTCCCCTTACTTCGCCACCGACACCGAGCGGATGGAAGCCGTCCTCGACGAGCCCTACATCCTGCTCACCGACAAGAAGATCGGCCTGGTTCAGGATCTTGTCCCTGTGCTGGAGCAAATTGCCCGCACCGGCAAGCCTCTGCTAATCATCGCTGAGGACATCGAAAAGGAAGCCCTTGCCACCCTCGTTGTGAACCGTCTGCGGGGCGTGCTGAATGTGGCCGCTGTGAAGGCACCTGGTTTCGGTGATCGTCGCAAGGCCATGTTGGAAGACATGGCTGTTCTGACCAACGGTCAGCTGATTACCGAGGATGCCGGCCTCAAGCTGGAGAATGCCAAGCTCGAGATGCTGGGCACCGCCCGTCGCATCACCATCAACAAAGACACCACCACCATCGTTGCCGAGGGCAACGAGGCGGCAGTCGGCGCCCGCTGCGAACAAATCAAGAAGCAGATGGACGAGACCGACTCCACCTACGACAAGGAGAAGCTGCAAGAGCGTCTGGCCAAATTGGCCGGCGGCGTTGCTGTGGTGAAGGTGGGTGCGGCCACCGAAACGGAGATGAAGGACAAGAAACTCCGTCTCGAGGATGCCATCAACGCCACTAAGGCGGCTGTTGAGGAAGGCATCGTTCCTGGTGGGGGCACCACCCTGGCTCACCTGACTCCGGTTCTAGAGCAGTGGGCTACCTCCAACCTCTCCGGCGAGGAACTGATCGGCGCCAACATCGTGGCTGCGGCTCTCACCGCTCCGCTGATGCGCATCGCTGAAAACGCAGGTGCCAACGGCGCTGTAGTGGCCGAGAACGTCAAGGCTCGCGACGGTGCCGAAGGCTTCAACGCAGCGACCGGTGAGTACGTCGACATGCTGGCTGCCGGCATCGTTGACCCCGCCAAGGTGACCCGCTCCGGTCTGCAGAATGCTGCCTCGATTGCTGGCATGGTATTGACCACCGAGTGCATCGTGGCTGATCTTCCCGAGAAGAAGGAAGCAGCTCCTGCCGGCGGCGGCATGGGCGGCGGCGACTTCGACTATTGAGTCACGACTTCGACTACTGAGGGTGACTGGGGTGCCTCTGGTGCCCCACCTCCCAGTATTCACACGGTTTTACACCATATACGGGGCACTTCGGTGCCCCTTTTTTATTGCCCAAATGTGTGGTACATGGTCGGATTTGTGTGGAACTTTCGCAATAAGGCAGTGCTGATCTGACCTTCCTGATCGGCGGTGTGGAACTTTGTGTGGAACCAATCCGTCTATGCATGCCCAGACATGTCTATACGGATCCTTGTTTCGCTTTCGTCTGGTCTGTACGTCACGACCCAGCAGTCGTTCTCTTAATCAGCTGCCGGAGTGTTCTTCCAAGCAATAGATCCACCCAGTGACTGCAACTGCGCTTCGACGATTCCCAACCGATATCTCACGGATCCAGATTCACCACTCAGGATCTCTTCCCTCATCTCCACCAGATCGTCTTCGTTGAACTTGGGCATCGCTTTCTCTAGAGATGCCAGTCGCTTCTCCAGGTGACGGATCCGTTCAGAGTCTTTCTGCCATCCATGGGTCAGTGCCTTCTCTCTCTCTGTCATCTCAGAGGTTGAGGTCTCATCTGAATGAGCTGTCGGGATGAATGCAGTGGTCTGCTCCTCCACTGCCTTGATCACGACCGACCGAAGGAATGCACTTACGCTTGTGCCGTTGGTTTTGCAAAGCGTTTGCAAGGCATCGCGTTCTTCTGCATCCACCCAAACGGTGAGCATCTTCTGCCATGGTTTGGCACCCATCTATAACGACCTCATAACTGTTCCAGAACGATAGACCAAACATCCGTGGCACAGCGCAAAACCAGATACATGCGAGTGGGGAAGAGGACTGAGTTCAGTACCTACCCAGCAGTTCTTGACCCTGCCGACACCATCTACGCGGTTAACTACTTATTGGGATATTTCAGGAGTGCTGCTGATGCTCCGCATCTGATGCGCCTCCAAAAAGAGGAAGACCTGAAGCAGAAGGGTTTGTGGGATAGCGACTTCCAAACACCTTTCCATTCCAGTGCAGAGATTGCAGGCCCTGAGTTTGGAATCAACGTCTATGCCGCAGGAGCGGCAGTAGAGACCAGGAAGAAACAACCGCAGTACCTGAACCTGCTGGATCTGACCTCTACCCACATCAACGCGGGTGGATGGCAGTGTTCTGACTTTGTGGTGACTCTCACGCAAGAGCACCAGGACGTGAAGGTAGTAGAGGGAGAACCACCACTAGGAGAGTTTGTCCTTGGGTTCATACGCTTGGACAGTGGAGTCCTGAACAACAAACCACTGCAGGAGTTTCTGAGTATGCAGAAACTGACTGGGGACTTCGCCAACCAGCACCTGCTGACAGCAAAGGTCTGTGTACCCACTCAACCCTTTGGATCCTTACTCCGTGGTGGGAAATTGCTGGCGTTGATCGCCATATCAAATGAGCTCCGTGATTGGTTCAACGAGAAGCACAAACGGAACATCGCCGTTTTCTATACGACTTCTCTCTATGGCACTTCCAAGAGCAGCAGTCAGTACGACCAACTGGATCGGTTCCTGACTCATGTAGGCGATACCGATGTCTCATACCCACTACGGATGAAGGATCCGCATAAGAAGGAACTGATCGGATGGATGGATGAACGTGGCATCAGTCGTTATCAGTTCACCTTCACTGGGTCATCCAAAGCAGATCGCAGCAACGCCGAACTGATCAAATACGTTCGTCACTGCCTCTGGAAACAACAGTCTGATCCGAACATCAAGCAGCTTCTTCAGATGTACGACCATGAGATGGATCAGTGGAAGAACGGCAAGACGGAACGAAAGAGGTGCTACGTCTCAACCTATGGTCAAGATGAATGGGATTCGATTCTTATCGATCCAGATCCACAACCAAAACCAGAGTTTGATCTGAGCAATCTTGTTCAGTATTGGAAGAAGAAGGTTTTCAAGGAAAAAGCATGGGGACTGCGAAAGATACTAAAAACAGATGATTTTCCAATTCAGTTAAGGTATGATCTGTTGAACGAACAATTAAAAACGAAGGATTTTAATCAGGTTCGATGACTCTTTATTCCAGTAGAGAAGGAAGACTCTGTATAGATGGCAAAAGAGTGCCTTTGAAAATCACTAGGAGTAGTTTTCCTGCAGACTCATTTGCATCTGGTGACTTCTCATCGCAGCTAACAAAGAGAACATCCAGACGATCAGTCAGTGCTTCCTTGATTTGTATGTCATTCCGATGGGTGGCAAAAAACTACCTAGTGGATTTGGATACAACTACACTTCGCAGGATCTGGAACAGAAATATCAGATCAATAAAAAGAATCCAAACCTCCCTGATGGAGATTTGGATAATCCTGGTCTGCTTTTTAATCCCCTTCGCAAATGGTTTCGCAGCCGTAGAAATCTCACAAGGGGATGGTGCTTGATCTCAACTGCAACTCTTCACAGGTTCTTCTGGAAAGAATATGATCTGTTCAAATGTCCTTGTCCTTATGATGAGGAAAATGATTCTCACTGGTGGTTGCAGAATGCCAGTGGAGATGTGATTGATTTGGTAGAAGAGCAGTACCGGATATCAAAGATCTATGAGCTTCGTCAGAATGGCAAAAAGGTCTCATCTTTTCCTAGTGCATCTTATCCAGCAAGAGGAAGGAATCTTGCTTGGAAACTTGCTGAGTATGTTTCTTCTTCTGATATTGAATGGGATCTGATTCCCAAGTATGCATCAAGAAAAGATGGAACAGGTTACAAGCAGTTCAAGGATTTCTAACTCTTCTATTCTTCCAGTCCCCGTCTGCTCATTTCTCCGAGGTAACTAATGTATATCCTTCTGCAAGTCTCTCTTCTCTCTTTTGTAACGGATTCGAGAACCATGTCTCGCCACTTGTGAACTTGTTCGATGATATCTTTGTCTGACAGTAAGTCGTATTCTTGTCTCATAATTAATTTTGATGGTTTAATCTATAACAGTCTGCTTTCGGTGAGTTAAATCTCGACCTTGATTCCTAGTCCATAAAAAAATTTTTGGGAACTTCAAGACCTTCAAAAGGTCGATCTACTTTTGAACCGTCTGAGTTCCTGGTGGTTCCGTTCGTCCAGCATCCCCAGTGAGATCTGATATTCCTGGAACAGTTGAGGATGGAGCATCAGGAGGAAGTTATAGAAGGATCTTGAACCACCTCTGCAATCGCTGCTAAACCCTCTGCCACAACTGAAGATCCATTCATCCCTCTGGACTCTGATCAAACGTCCAGTCTTCCGTTGCTTTGCTTCTGGGTTGTGAACGTAGTGAGTGCAGAAGGGACACGAGAACAGATATGCATCCTTTCCGCTGAATTGAGTTAGCTGCAACTGTTCATCTGACAAGACGCTCAAATACTTGACGACTGCATCAAGGTACTGGGTATTTACTGATTGACTCATTTACACCTTTTCCGCTGGATGCGTTGTTGCTTTTTCATATCCTTGATTTCATCTTCTGTTAGATACCACCACGAAATGCCTTCACCAGTATCGAAGTCAACCTTTTCATTTCTACTGGTACTTGTAAATGCGTTAACTGCCTGACTAAATGAAAGGTGTTCCATTATTTGCTCTTTATTCTTATGTATTATATCTGATTAGTTATCATCAGTCAACTGCAGATGGTGTTGACAAAGTAATAAATTGGCGATAGACTTGCTCTGTTGAGTTTCAAAGATAAGTAGCATCTAAAGGACCTTTTGTTAACATATGCCAACCAAAAAGGCACCTGAAAGTTCCCATTTTTATAAATCTCTTTGTAGAGGTTGATAAGGGCAACTATATCTAAAAATAAAAAAGGCAATAAATAATCATAGAGATGGCGAAGGAAAGTGAGCAATCCACGAAGTGGATTACATTTTAATTGCGATATAAATCTAGCTGTCTTTTGTAATCAAAGACCGTCATTTATCGGAAAAACTAGAGTCTCAAGAATCCTTCATTAGATCCATCAATATCACTATCACCAAAAAGGAACTAAACAATGCCCATGATGAAACCGATGTCAAATCAGTTTAAATGTACATTTAAAGACGCAGAAGTACTTCTTTTGGTTCCTATTGAATACCAGATGATGAAAGAACTTGGTATTGATCGTTCTGGGTTGCATAAGTTTGCACTACGACAACTCCATAATCGTCGTCAAGAATCAACTCTGAATTTCATTTGAGGTAGATATGCATCCAAATAACGTTACAAATCCAGTGAATTGTGAGAAATTAAAACAAGTTCTCAAGAAATATAGTATGTCCTTCGATGCTTATCTTGAAGAAAAGATCGAAGAAGATTACTCATTCATTTTCAAGAAAAAGAGATGAAAGGTTTTTTTATGGGTAGAAAAGATCCATCAGTAATCCTTTCTCATCAATAATTCCGATCTGCTTGCCTGGCAGAGTTACTTTGGATTGCGCAGTACTGTATGCACTAGGCGAGTGCTTGACTGACTGGAAGTGCCTTGTTAAAGAGAGGTATTTTCTGATAAATATTTTTGGGCCTACTTTCTGACAAGAATGAAATTGCCGAATAATGTTGAATAATGTAAGCGATATAGATTTTGGTATTTGGATAAATGTTCTCTAATTGCTTGTATGCATCCGGGCCAGCGACTATTGTAATCGTCAACAACTATTACGCATCCAGGATTTGCTTTGTCAATTGTATACTCAAGTGCGCCAAGTATTGGATCGTATAGGTCAAGGTCGATATGTACGAAATCAAAGAGGGCGTTGACGCGCTTTAACTGGGAGGGTATCCAGCATTTTTGTAGGGTGGAATTCGGGAATAGATTCTGAATGTGTTTAAAATTAGGCGACATTTCTCCTCCCGAGGCAGGATTGGTGCTCCCCTCTACATCTTCTTTGGTTGGTTTGGACAAACCTTCAAAACTGTCAAATATATAATGTTGATTGGGGATCTCTAATATCGTTGTTATGAGCATGGATGTTACACCTCTGAAAACTCCGAACTCTGCAGTACTGAGAGGTGATTGTATGGAAGATGATTTAATAGAAGAGAGAATTTGATATATCGCATAGGACTTGAAAAGTTTTGGGGATAATGTTTTAGGGATATCTATGCCGCATTTTTGCAGGCATTTAACATATAACACCATGAATTTTTCGTCAATCAGCATTCCCGTAAATGCCTTATTAAGCGCGTAAAATGTTTCATCGCCTTGCTTAAATTGATTCACTGCTTTGAATTGTCTATATTGACTCTAGCATAGTTGCGCTGGGAAACTTTTATTTATAAATTTGTATTTAACTTCTGTCTTGTTTTTGCATGAGTCGTACGTTCTCCTTTGTTAGACAAGTCTGATTATGCAATTGCGGACAGAAGACGGATGGAATGATTTTCCTTGAGGAGTCTGCATTCCCATGACATTCAATATATCCGCGATTTCCTGGAATGTTTTTCCTGCCTCTCTTAGTGGTATCACCAAAGGTTGGAGTTTCGCTGCAAACGTGTTGGCCGCTGAGATCTTGGCGTCGTTTGCTTTTTTGATGTTCCTGGAACCAGCGGTTCCCAATTTCACTCCGCGTCGTTTTGCTTCTGCCAACGCCTGGCGTGTCCTTCTTCCAATTTCCTTGCGCTCATGCATCGCCATGAGTGCGTAGATGCCGATTGTGAGTTCATCTGCACTGGGATTGGTGGCGATGCGGAACCGAACGTCCCTCTTCATCAGACCAGCGATGGTTTCTAGATCGCGTGATAGACGGCAAAGACGAGCACACAAGACCACACTCCTTGTCTGGGATGCGATCTCTAGTGCTTTCTGCAGTACAGGACGTTCATCAAGGTCTTTGCCACCAGATTCCACCTCCACCAGGTCTGCTGTGATCTCTACTGATTCTTGGCCTGCAAGGTGTGTCTGGATTTCGGTCATTTGCGCGAGCAGTCCTAGTCCTGATTTCTCTTGTTGAGAACTGGAAACCCTTCGCAGCAGGACGAACTTGGTCATAAACACAGACGGAGAAGACTGTTTAGTGCATCATTTCTCCACTGGTTATCGCACGGTTACGATGTCGTATAGAACTAGTCACATAACCACCACAGCAGTGCCACTGGATCCACTGCTGGAAATGCTGCTCAGACCGCTCAGAATCGCCTCAGGCGCTTTGTTCTGATGATCCTGCTGCTTCCCACAGCGGCGACCACTTGGATCCTTTGCTTCGGTCTGAATAGGTCATGACCGTTGCTTTGCCTGCAGCTTGCTCTTCATTAATACGGACGTAGTGCTGGAGCATCACTCGTTCGTCATGTCCCGTGAATTGGCACAGAACAGTTGGATCAGCACCTTCGGCAATCCTGGTACTGATCATGTATTTGCGGGTTGAATAATATGTGTAATCTTCTCTGTCCAAATTGCAGTCAGGAAGAATTTTTTCTTTGAACGTATCGTAGATCTGTGCTTTTGAAATTTGTTTTCCAGTTTTTGGATCCACGAACATAGGTTGATCTGGTTTTGGTTTTAAGTTTGGATTTTCATGACTCCAGTCTTCGTACATTTGCTTGAGTTCTTTTATGTGATGACCATTTACGAATTCGCCATTTCTGATCTTGTTTCTCTTGGTGTCCCTGATCTTGATTTTGCTGATGGTGCAGGTGACCTCCTCGCCTTTGATCTTATGGATTTCGTCCCGAAACCCATTGATACCAGACCATTTCATCTTTAATCCTTCTGACGTGTATCGCCAACCGACACTAGTGCTGATCAGGAAGAATTGATAAATTACTATCTTTGTTCGTTTGTCATAACCATCATTCTTTTTGATCCATCTACGGTATGCAGCAGTAATTTTCTTGTAGTCACTAGGTGTAAATGGTGGACTTGCTGATTCGTCATCATCTCTTGCTGGAACGAAACTAGTTCGAGTTGGTATTTTGATTCTTTGATTCAAGAGATTGTTTTCAATTAAGTAGTCTCCAAACTTTCTAATGCTTTGCAGTTCGTTGAAGATTGTATCTTCTGAGGGAATTACTTTTTTGGTGTTTGCTCCATTAATGTGGTTTCCTTTTTTGTCGATACCAGTTGACAACCAACCTTCATCTCTCCTCCATTCTATGCAAAGACTCGCCAAATTATTGGGCAAGCCCCTAGATTTTTTGTAGCTCTTAAAATCACAAAATGCGTGGAATAGTTTTCCGATAACATTCCTGATCCGATTAAGGTTGGGAAGAGATCCACCTTTCTCGCCATTTTTGTGTTTGAGTTCATAGATATCGATATACTTTCTTGAAAGTCGTTCTATGTTTTTTGGAGAAGTCGTACCAGTTGTGTTGCTTTGGTTCAGTACTTCTGCGAAGGTGTCATATGCATTCTTCTTGGTTAGTTCTTTATCTTCGGTTTTGAGAGATCGCATAGGACGATTCTCTCTACTGATATAGACCTTGCAGTGCCAAATCTTGCCAATCTTTCATCTTTTGACTTGATTAAAGATCCAAAGTTTGTCAGGAATTAATGTTTCCTTGTTCGCTTCTGCCATAAAAAAGTATCAACATATGGATGATTTGTGTGGAACGCTTTCCATCTTTGACCATTATAGTTCCTTATTGCGAATAAATCAACCTGTTTACTGGGGTTTGGGCGGTTAAATAGTGCCTTATTGAGAATGCTTGGGACTTCGACTATTGATGGCGGTGCGGGTGGTCTTCACTCCACCCAATCTCTCAAACCCAAGTCATGCTAAGAGGTCCTGAGGGGCCTCTTTTTATGCCCTGCAGCCGTCTTGTTAGGCATAGGTTTTTCAAGACCTAAGGCCCGTGAGGGTGATTTCAGCTGGAGGGCATGGGTAGTTGGGAGGTGCGGAGCTACATCGGCTATCGTATTGCTTTGTATCGATAAGTCGGGACACGTGCCTCAGCGCCCCGGTGCCTTTGCGGCTCAATTTGCTCCGGAGACACTCCAGCGTTTCAGAGAACTCTGTCGCCAGCAGGACAAGGCCTATTCCAAGGTGTTGGAACGCCTTGCGCTGTTGTATGTCGAAACGGACGGAGGGATTCTTTCCACTTCAGGTTCTGCTTCAGCTCCGTCAAAAGGCGTACAAAAAAGACAAGTCCAGGTTGAATCCCTTCAAAATAAATTGCTGGAAGATCTGTTGAAGCGTGTCGAGATCCTGGAAAAGAGAGAAGCAAAAATGCTGTATGAGTTGGATCGCGTTTACAAAGAACTGGCTTTTTTAAAATCAGGTCTGAAAGCGCCAGAACACTGACGCAAATCAATGAATCAAAAAATGCGGTAATTACTCATTTTCTGGTATAATTGCTTGTTTGTCTAAATTCAACATCTGAATAACCATATCGATAACAATTTGAACATGTATGCTGTAGCTGATAAGTCCGGAACCTACTTTTTGGTCTGGCTTATCTTTCGCGAATAAATTGCCTACGTCTTTTACAAGAGACTTATCTACTAATTTAACAGAAGATTCGTTAATTCCCGTTGGGAAAACACAATGTTTTTCATTGGAATGAAGGATTCCTGGCTTTCTACAAAACCGATGTGGCACAAGCTGGCCAGCGCCTGCATTTGCAACGAAAAAATCAATAGATTGGCATTGTTGGATTTTTTCTCGGTAAGTCTGACCCACTAGGTTCATAATTGTGATATTTGAAAAAGGTAATAATTTTTCTCTAATAGAATCGACCACATCAAGATCTTGGCTAACAGGGGCTGCTTTGCTTCCACGAAGTGAAACATGATTTGAATCTTCGTATTCGGTAAAACCATCAATCATAAAAACAAACGAATCAAACCACGGCATTAGTTGTTCCACAAGAGTTGGAAGAAAGTCTTCCTGCTCGACCCATATTCTTTTCTGTGCAGAAATGCCAAACCAAAGAGTAAGAGTGTTGCTTTTGCTAAACATTTTTTTGAGTTTCTTAAAAACCTGATTCCATTGATAACGAATAGTTCCGCTGTGCCATCTTTTGATACTGTCTTTCCAGACAACTTGCTCCATTATTTCACAATATTGATCAAGCTCCATCCCTAACTGATTCGAACCTATGACTAAAGGGAATAGAGAAAATGTAGGTATGTTTTTTTTGTATGATGCAAGCTTTTTAAAGTGCATGGGCACAAAAAATGAATTACTACTAACAATTGGTCTTTTGGTTTGAAGGTACACGATCCATTTGAGTTGATCATAGAAATGATGATATGGTCTTTTTTGATCAAGGAGGTAGCCAGAAAATGTCGCTTTCTTTGTGCCGTATTTTCTCGAGCTGATCTTATTTTTACCATTAAATATACTCCTGATTGCATTCAAAATTACACCGTCATTGGCTGAAGATTTATGTTTCCCTGAAAATGACTCTGTAAAAATAGCATCAATAAATGAGGTGCATTGACATAGAATCCATTGATTATGGTTAGTTGAATCGCTAAAAAAAACAAAGTTGCACATTCCTTGTCGCATGCTTTTAGAGGCAAATGTATCTAGATTCTCTATGAAAGGATGAGGCAAGCATAGAAATCCATTTTGCTGGTCAATTTTTTTGACTAAATCTAGAACTGTCTCGACTTTTTTTATTTCAATTGACTGAATTATGCTTTTCCATAGTGGACTACGGACTTTTTGGGCAAGAGAACATGGAAGTTTTTGGGATGGAATCTGAAATTTGTATTTAATTGACTTTTTTGAGCTTAAATTATTATTCACTTGCTTTCCTCCCTGTATTCTATAATTATACATGATTTGTCTTCCACGCTCTGCGCAGATTTTCGTTCTGATATCAGGTTTTCCGAGGCTATGATTTTTAGATCATAGTCATTGGGTTTGGATGTTATGGAACTCATAATTGCCAAGCTTTGCCTATCATTCATGCCTTTTTTGGGCATTACTTAAATAAAGTTAGGAATCAGAATTTTGATGGTAGGTTTTCGTTATTGTCGCGATTAATTTTGCGTCAATCAACTAATAAAGTTCTATTATTGGCCCGATTAGTTTTTTCCAAGTTCTCTTTTGGCGCGCTCTAATAGTTTGACTAGTTTTTGTCCTTGGGGCCGGTTTTCTTTGGCAACCTCTAACAACTCAACCTCTGTTATTTTCGATACTTTCCCAGATTGGCTTAGTCTGATGATGGCGTCTACGGTGTCGTTTGAGAGTTTTTTCTTCGACTCTTCTGTAAAAACCTGCTGAAGTGTATCTCCGATAAGATGGATGGATATGGCTTCTTCATCGCGAATTTTCTGGACTTGTTCTGGTGAAATGGCCTCTGCTGTTTCATGGCTGAAGGTTGAAAGCGAGGTTAATTGTTCGCTTGGATCGAGGCACGAATTAATGGTTTGAAGGTAATGATTGTTTTTTTCGTAGACTTTCTCAAGCTGGTGTTTGGTCAGCTTGCATTGCTGAGCTTTTAGTTGTGGTTGATTCTTGATCAATGAATCTGAAATCCTTGTGCTAATCCATGGGAATTTACTGTAGTAAAGAGCATTGATAGTAATTAGAATATCAAGTTCTTTTTTACTGAGACTTCTATTGATAATTACTCCGTCCATATTTTCTGTAGGGTAAAGCTCTTCGGCTCCTAATGATTTAAAGATTAGTCGTGAAATGTCGTGTTTGTGAACTGAGTAATTAATGATTGTATTTGCGATGCCTGATCGAGACATCAGATCAATGATTTCTGCGGCCTTTGCGTGATGTGACGAGATAAAATGTCTTGCCTGAATAAATTGCTCTAGCGTCATGGAATCTCCATGCCGCTTCACACGCTGTTGGTATTCAGAAGAAAGCATTTCTTCAATTTCTCTTACTGCCATGATAATGTGCAAATCAATATGATTTTCCCAGATGCTTTTGCTTTGAATTAGCTCTGGAATCAGCCAAAAAAGTGATTCCGAGCTTAAAACTATTTTTAAATCGTTTTGATTGTTTTTACAGATCTTCAGCAGTTCTTCGGTCAGGCTTGCATTAGGCTTCTGCTGCCAGTTGCCGGATGTGATTTCAAGTCGAGAGGCTCGATCTCGCAGAGATCGCTGAATAGGGTAACTGATGCTTTGTTTAGCCAGCTCTTCTGAGGCGATCGCCAGTGCAGACTGGATGGCAGATGTTCCTGTTTTGCCGTGGCCAATGTGCAGGAAAACCTTTGTTTTTCTCACTGCACTCCTTTCTTTCTCCTCAATATTAGCATTGCCTTTAGCCTTGTCGTTCCTATGGTCTTGTGAATCTATGGGCACTGTATTAATCTATAATTCTGATTTTTCCCCAATTAAATGGTCACCTCGGGGCTCTAGATCCTATGAAGATTGGTCGTCCATATTGGAGCTTGAAGTATATATCTTTTGCTTTACTCCTCTCTTCGACTTGTTGCAATGTAGGTAGATGATGAACCTGAAATTTGCTATATAAAGCCTTAATTACTTGTCGGTGAAAATCAGGTATTAAAGTTGATGCGAAAGGTGATTTGAAAGATTTTTTCGCATTTTTGCTTCATCTGCTATTCAGAGTGTTCTTGGCCATGAGATCCTGTGCAATCGCTCAGCTTTAGTACGCGATAGTTTTTAGTTATGAATTGAAGAAGGATTCTTCTTGTCATCTTGTGACATTTATTCCCTTCATATTGTGGCCGATTTTCTTGCTTCCGACCTTTCGCGACGGAGTTTTTAGGGGAAGAGCGAATCTTTTCCTTGAATAAGAGATCTTGTTTGTCTATAAATTAAATTGGCAGGAATTTAGAATTTTGAGCGATTGAACATGACCTTATATCCTGCTCTATTGCCTTGCTTGAATTGTATTTATTTAATGTGCGTAAAGCTTCTTCTTTCATCCTTGTTGATTTATGCAGTATCTGCACGCCTTTCTTTGCGCCCTGTGGTTGCGTCAATATACTTGTTTTTGGAAATTGCAAACTGAATCGACGGTCTTATGTGTGCGCAAAATTTAACCTTCTCCATCTTGCTCTTGTTAGCCGCTTCGATTGCAAAACATCATTCATAGCCAGCAGTATTGCGAATTGATGTATTTTGACTTCAGTTATTTCAAGAATTTAGATGAAGTCTCTTCTATACGATGGCAAATTATTGATAAGGCTTGCTCTTGATGCTTCTCAGAGTCGTGAAACATAGGTTATACAACCATTAAATCGGGAGATTGAAGATGCTCGCAACCAGGCAGTCCTCACTGAAATTGTGATTGCCTGATTTGGCTTAATCAGTTCAACCAGCCAGCACTAAGGATTACGGCCAGAAACAAAAACAACGCAAGACAAGTCCATGTCAGCCGGTTTAGTGTTGACTCCGCGCTGCTGGCGCTGCTGAACATGGAGCTGCCGCTGGCGGCCAAGCCACCCATGCCATCGCCTTTGGGGCTGTGCAGCAGCACCAAGACGATCAATAGAAGGCCGGTACCGATCCAGGTCCAGGACAAAATCGAGGTGAGCATCAAACGGAAAGAGGAAGGCGAGCAGTCTTGGGGGTGGGATCCATGTTGGGCATGGGTGCAATCAAACTCTGGCCGGTCATTGCAGTCGGTTGCGGAAGGTCGAGGATCTGCAGCAACGTAGGTGCAATGTCGGCCAGCCCTCCGTTATCGCGGAGTGTGATTGCGTTGCCATGACCAGGAAGCTTTCGGCGTTCTCCCTCGATCAGGATCGCTGGAACGGGATTGGTGGTGTGGGCTGTCCAGGCTTGGCCATCCGGGCCCTGCATCAACTCTGCATTGCCGTGATCAGCGGTAATGAGCATCGTTCCACCCTGACGTCCCACCGCATCCAGTAACCGGCCAATGCAACCATCCACGGTTTGGATAGCCTCCTTGGCGGCATCCATCACACCGGTGTGGCCCACCATGTCCGGGTTGGCATAGTTAATCACAATCAGCGAATAGTCCGCCTTCTCAATAGCTGAGATACAGCTGTCGGTGAGTTGTTCGGCAGACATGGCGGGTGAAAGGTCGTAGGTGGCGACCCTCGGTGAGGGCACCAAGTGACGGTCTTCTCCGTCCAGGGGCTGTTCGATGCCACCATTCATGAAGTAAGTGACGTGGGGATATTTCTCCGTTTCGGCTGTTCTGTATTGCTTCAGTCCCGCGTCGGCTACCACCTGCCCCAAAAGTTGGTCGAGCGGCTCGGGGGGGAAGGCGACCTGAACGGGTAGGTCTTGTTCAACCTGAGTGAAGGTCACCACGTCCAGATCTGGAATGTGGCTTCGTTCAAACGCCTTGAAGTCCGGCAGACAGAGCGCTTGGACGATCTGGCGGGCACGATCCGGTCGGAAGTTAAACACCAAAAGACTGTCGCCGTCCTCTATGACGCTGTTCTGGAGGCGCACCGGTTCAAGGAATTCATCGGTGACCTGCTCGGCATAGCTTCCAGCTAGTACCTGTTCAGCCGTGCGGGTGTCAACGGCAATATTTGGATCAGCATATAGGTTGTAAGCCTTTTCGGTTCGTTCCCAGCGCTGGTCCCTGTCCATGGCCCAGTAACGGCCACAGAGGCTGGCCAGCTGGCCCACGCCGCATTGGCTTAGGGCTGCTTCAACCTTGTTGATGTAGCCAGATGCGCTCTGGGTTGGTGTGTCGCGACCATCGGTGATGGCATGGACGGCGAGCTTGGAGAGGCCGCTGTCGGCAGCCCACTGGATCAGACCAGAGAGATGGTCCACATGGCTGTGGACACCGCCATCGGAGCAGAGACCAAGCAGATGCAGGGTGCCCCCGCGCTGTTGGGTCCGTTCCGCAAGCGCCTTGAGCGCTTGGGTCTCTCCTAGTTGATTGCTGCGCACCGTGTCGCTAATCCGCACCAACTCCTGGCGGATAATTCTGCCCGCACCGATTGTCAGGTGGCCCACTTCAGAGTTGCCCATCTGCTGATCGGGAAGTCCCACGTGCGAACCGCTGGCCTCAATCAACGTGCGTGGATATGCATGCCATAGGGCATCCATTACAGGGGTGACGCTTTGCTGGATCGCGTTGTGCTCGCTTACGTCCCTATGACCCCAGCCATCAAGAATGGTGAGAACGACCGGTGCAACTGTCCCGGAGCGTCCTGAACCGTTGGTAATGCTTTTCCCCACGTTCACCCGCTACCGACGGTTCTTAAGGACTCTTGCAGAATCAACCTAACGCTACGTCAGCCCTCAAGCTGCAGTTTTACCCCATCCCCACACACCAGCGCACCGCTCAATCCTTCATGGCCGACCTGGACCGGATCGAAATTCTCTCGGAGCGTGAGCTTGGTCTAACCCTTGCGCGTTTGGCGTCGCAGGTGCTTGAGAGTGCCGAAGACAGCCGAAGATTGATGTTGCTGGGGATTCCCACCCGTGGCGTTCAGTTGTCCAGAGTTTTGGCGCGAGAGTTGGAGCGATTGACAGGCCATGCAATCTCCCAGGGGGCAATCGACCCCACGTTCCATCGCGATGATCTGGAGCGTATCGGCACCCGCTTGCCCCAGCTCACAACCCTGCCGACCAGCATTGAGGACCGTCAGGTGATCCTGGTGGACGATGTGGTCTTTACGGGTAGGACGGTGCGAGCCGCGTTGGAGGCCATGCAGAGCTGGGGGCGGCCACATCGGGTAATGCTGCTGGCAATGGTGGATCGAGGCCACCGGGAGCTTCCGATTCAGCCTGATTTCTGTGGCCGTGTTGTACAGACCCGACGCAGCGAAACCGTCGAGCTGCGCCTCAGAGATGTCGATGGCGAGGAGGGTGTGTTCCTAACCCGCATCAGCAGGCCGTCTTGAGTTCGTCGGCGCGGAAATGGGCCTTGTAGCGGCCGAAGGCAACGATTACGGGAAGCGTTGGGCTGATCACCCGACCCTTCCAATCATTAAGGACGTTCGCTACCTCACCGGTCTGGCCTTTCATATCGAAGGGTTGGCCCCGGTGTTCGGGATGGTTGAACACCACGACGGATGCCTCCACCGTCACCTTGTCCCCCGCCTGCATCGCACCTGAGTCGTCCACTGGGTCATCTTGTCACGGGCTTGGGGATGAGCGCCGACAGAAACTTTCCGGTCCGTCCTCTTCGACGCGACCGCCGAGGTGTCTGCACCCAGTTGAAAAGGCAGTCCAAGGGTCTAAACCTTGGCGCAACTGGTCTTGGACGGCGTTATTTAGTGCGTCACCCTTGATCACGTTGGCATGAATGGCTGGATGCTGTTGATGTTCTTGGGCCTCGTCGAGAGCCTCAATGGCGTTTTCCACCCGACTTCGGGTGACACGGGCCTGCTGCTGCCACCAGGGATGGTCGAGTTTGTTGAGGCTGTCCAAGGCCTCCCACCAGCGTTCTTGCTCAACCAGTTGGACCAGACGACGCTGTTCCAGTTGATTGCGGTTCCAGATCTCCAACAGCGTTGCACTGAGTTGGCTGATTGAACTGCGTGCATTGCCTTTGAGGGGCTCCAGCAGTTTGAGTGCCTTCTGAAGTTCTCCCTGATGAAAAAGAGCGATGGCCTGATCCATCAGAGCCTGTCGCCAGCGTTCAAGTGTCTTGCGATGAAGGTCAAGATCGCCATGGCCTGAGGCGACCAGTTGCTGCTGCAGCGAAAGAGCAGCAATTGGGTCGCCTTGTCCCCAAAGATGTTCAGCGTGCTTCTGGCGGCAGAGGGCCTGCTCTTCCGGTGCACCTTCGCCCAACCAGCGCAGGGCTGCCAATTGCTCACTGGTGCGGATGCAGGCCTTGTAGTCGTTGGCGTTGAGGGCGCTCTGGAGCCGCTCAGGTAGTTGTTTCTCCCACCAGTAGGCACCTGTCGCAATCGCCAGCACCAGTCCGAGGGTTCCGAGACCCCAGAGCCGTAGCAGCAGTTGGCGCGGTGCCGCCAAGAAGGGTTGAGTTGAAAGCTGGTTCTGTTTTATGGAGTGACACCTCCAGTTCCAAGGCCCTGTGGACGGACGTCTTATCGAACGTCCCCCAGTGTTGGGTGGGCCCACGTTTGTCCGGAGCGCAGATCGTTGATCTCCAGCTGAAGCTGCGCTTGTTCATTAATGCTCCAGCGCAGCCGCAGGCAGTCCTCGCCTTGTTCTCCGGTGGGCGTCAGGGGGAGCACCAGAGGATCGCCGGGCCAGGGCTTATGGGAAAACTCCTCGACAGCCTGCTCCTGCAGGGTCGGCAAACCATCGACAAAGACCACGCTCTGGCTGCCTTGGGGGATCGGCTCCCCCAGCACCAGCTCAAGACTGTGCTGGCCGTTCCGGCTGGCGGCCAGTACGAGCTCCAGGGGAGCTGGGCTCGGCCAGGGTTGCCCGGCTACGAAGAGGGGATGCCAGCGTTGGCGGTTGCTGCGCTGATCCCAGAAGCGCAGGGAAACGCCGTATTGCAGCACATCCCGGATGGCAACCCCCGGCGTAAGTTGAAGCGCACCGAGGGCCACTGCTTCCACCGGTGGTGGGGTGAGCATGGGTGCTGGCGCAGTGTGCTCGGAGAGCCATTGGTGCATGAAAGGAAGCTGGGCTCCGCCTCCGACAGCCACAATTCCGTCGAGATCCTCAAGGCTGCAGTTGTTGCGGCGACCGCCGGCGAGACAGGCCTCCAGGAGTTGTTTGAGCGCGTCTCCTAATCCCCGCTCCAGCAGCAAAGTGTTGAGTTCGCGTCGCGACAGGCGGAGAAGATGTTCCTGCTCATCCACCGCCCACTCCATTAGCGGCTCGCGTTCGGCTAAGACGGTTTCGCTCAGCCGGCATTTGAGCCGTTCGGCGGCATTGAGCAGGGGGGCGCTGGCGGGTTGTCCCGGGCAACAGCGGTCCACAATCCAGCGATCGATGTCACGGCCCCCGAGGCGCAGCCCTGACTTGCCCAGAACCTTCGCTGTGCGCAGCATCTGGCGGCTGTTTTCCCCCAAGCTGCGTCCCCCCAGCCGCAGTAGTTGAGCGATCGGTGCGGCACGGCCTTCCCCTCCTTCCAGGGCCACCAGGGCCAGATCGAGGGTGCTTCCGCCCAGGTCCACTACCAGCAGCTTTGAACCAGCAGGAAGCCCGGCACCCATGGCTGCTGCTGTGGGTTCATCCAGCAGGGCGATCTCGGCCACCGGCAGCGCGTTGCAGGCCTGCAGCAACCAGCTGCGGTACGCCCGGTAGCACTCCACCGGGGCAGTGAGCACCAGTCGCTCGACCGCGAGATCGGGGGGCAGCTGGCTCCAGATCTCCTGAAGGAGCTGTTCTCCAGCCCAGCGGGCTGCCTCCTGATCGGGGGCATCTTTTTGACCGATGAGACCCTTGAAATCACGATGCAGACGGGTGTCAACGGAGTCATTGAGCCCTGACTCGAGCACCTGCCGACCAATGAGGGGTCGTTGCGTCGCGTCCCACACCAGGCTGGGGATTTCACCGGCCCGACTGCAGATGGTGGGCAGATCCAGTAGTTCGGCTGTGGTTGATGTCGACCCCTGATAGGCCACCACCGTTGTGGTGCTGCCCAGATCGATGGCGAGTGTTCCGCCTCTCTGGCCTGAATGCTGAAGCTTTTCTTCGCCCACGCGATCTCTGACCGCGCTCGAGGCACGGTGAAGTCAGGATGAGACTAACGGGACTGGAGGCGATGGATCGATTGCAACAGCTGATCTTTTCTTTCTACCGTGAGGATCCTGAACTGCAGGACAGGCTCGAGCCGCTGCTCAGCTGTCGCATGCGTCGCAGCTGGGGCAGCATCCGCATCGAGTGCGTTGACGATGCGCACCTTGAGGAATTGAGTGGTTTGGTCGCTGATCTGCGGTTGCCTTTGGCGGCCCTGGGGATGGGGCGCCAAATTGTGCTGCGGGTTCCAGGAGCCCGTCAGCGTGCATACCCCATGCACGTGCCCTTTCACAGCGATCAGCTGGCCTGAGAAGGCCAGCATTTAACCTTTATATGTTTGAGATAGAAGACTGTGCTCTCTGCAGGAGTTGACTCCACAGATCTCGCCAAGCGTGGCGAAAGCTTGATTCGTCAATCAAGCAACCGTTATCTGACGACGGTTCGGATTGCTTTTCGGGCCAAGCAGCGGCGCTTCGACGACTTTGACGGTCTGTTGGAGGAGTCCAGTGTCAAGCCGGTGCAGCGGGCCATCGTGGAATTGAGCGACGAGCAAGACCAGCCCGATCTGCTGCCTGGATGATCATTCGGGTGTGATTCAGCATGAGGGGGCAGGTTGGCGGTTGTCTCGGGATCCCTCCCGAGGGAAGTTCTGCATTCTTGTGGGTGGAGACCATTGGGCGTTTGAGTTAACCGAGCCGGAGTGGCGAGATCTGGTCGATCTCGTGGTGACCTTGGAGCAGCAGCACCGGGGCCTGGTTGACCAACTGATGGCGGAGGAATCGATCGAGCTGGAGCTCGATCGTGGTGTTTGGTGGGGGTGCTTGAGCGGTGATCGCAACCAATGGGAGCTACGGATCCTTCTCACCCCGCTGGAGGGGCGTGCTGCTGAGGGGGAATGGCCTGCCCCAGTGGCGGAGGCGGTGGTGGCGGCAATGAGAACGCTGTGGGACCCGCATCATTGATTAGCGCAGCTAATCTTTTCTGGGTCATTGATTTCCCCCGTTTTTTTCCTGCTGCTCTGCACAGCTTTTCCACAGGACGTCGGCTGCTAGCTCCGTTATGCCGACGTCCTGTGGAAATCGCTCGGTTCTTGTTGTTATCCCTTGACGATGGCGGCGGGCTGCAGGGATTGACCTAGGTCTGCGGCTTGGGCAGTGCAGGAGTGGCTTCCCGGCAAGAATCTCATCTGGAGATGCATGAGAATGGCCTTGTTTGGGAAGCCCTTGACGATGGCGGCGTGGTGTGGAGAACTAGTGTTCGATTCGAAAAGAAGAGATGCCTGAAGGCCTTGAGCAAGCCTCGGCTGAAAGCAGTGTTGTGAGTTTCCAATCGGAAGTGCCGCAGCCCCTTCAGCAAGCCATGACCAAATTCATTGAGGGGCATCCGAACTGGGATCAATACCGTTTGGTTCAGGCTGCGCTGGCTGGTTTCCTAGTGCAGAACGGCCAGGCTTCTCGTGAGATCACACGGGTTTACGTCGGGAACATGTTCCGCCGGGAATCGCTGATCAAGGGGGTCTGAGGCCGGCAGCAGGCCATCAGCGCCAGGACACTGAAGGGAAGACTGAGCAGCAGCCCCAGGGTCGCCCCGATCAGCCCCAGCAGATTGATTCCCAGCAGCATCCCGAGCAGCGCCAGCACCTTGAGCCCGTTGCGGTGCACCAGTTGTCGGCTCCGGTCCATAGCCTGAAGAGCTCGGCAACGCTCGTGCACGAGCAGGGGCAACGCCAGGGTCTGGCTGAACAGCCAACTCAGCAGAACCAATACCCCCAGCAGCACGCTGAGGCCTGCCAAGGCTGTGCTCCAGCGTCCAAGCATCCAGCTCAACGACTGAATCATTCCGACGCCGCCAAGCACCAGCAGCAGTTCCAGCAACACCAGGGTGAAGCTCTGTTGTATCAGCTGTCTCCAGCTCTGCTGAGGGAGATCGTCGCGTCGATCGGGGAGCAGGCTATCCGTAAGCCGCAGCAGGGCCAGGAGAGGCAGCAGCGGAAGCACCAGGCTGATCAGAACTGAGAGGTCCCCCAGTCGTTTCAACCACAGGGGTTCCGCGAGGCGCAGATCGTGGCCGATCACCGCAGGGCCACTGGCGCTGATCAAGACCAGCGCCGCCAATCCGACACAACGCCAAGGCCCTCGGCTGAAGCCGATCCAGGCCCTGGGCAGCAGGGTGACCAAAGGGATCTCAGTGGAGCTGGCCAAGCCGTGACAGGAGGTCGTTGGCGGTGTCAGTGGGAACCGGAAGGATCGAGAGCCTGTTTCCGCGTTTGATCACAGGCAACTGTTCTTCGCTGTACAGCTCCTGCAACTGGTTGAGACTGAGCAGAGCATCGAATTCTCCGAGAAATCGCAGACGTGCGCAGTCCCAGCGCGGTTTCTCGGGGGTTGATTTGGGGTCGTAGTACTTGGCCTTCGGATCAAACTGGGTTGGGTCCACCAGGCTGGTTTCTATCACCTCCATCAGCCCGATGATCCCGGGCGGTTTGCAATTTGAGTGGTAGAAAAAAGCCCGGTCGCCCGCCTCCATGCTGCGCATGAAATTGCGAGCCTGGTAATTTCGTATGCCGTCCCAAAGCGTGCTGCCCTCGCGACGCAGGTCATCGATCCCATATGTGTCGGGTTCGCTTTTCATTAACCAGAAGGCCACGTCACAAGGCATGTCTCAACCCATCTTCGGACCGCCAGGTCTAGGTGCATCTAATTGCGTTCGTTTGGTCTCAAGAGTCGTCCAGCAGGGGTTGGATGAGGGAGCGGAAGTGCTCTCCTCTGGCCTCGAAATCCCTGTACTGATCAAAGCTGGCGCAGGCCGGTGACAACAGCAGGGCTGAGGCTTGTTGCCGCTGCACGGCTGCTGCGGCCAGATCGACCGCGCTTTCGAGCTCCGCGCATTGCAGGAGTTCGCCTGGGTATCCAGCCGCTTTGGCCAGGTTGGCCAGTTCGTCGGCCCCCGTGCCGAACAGGATCAGGCTGCAGGCCTTGTTGTGCAGCTGCTTCAGCCATCCACTGGCATCGCCGCGTTTTGTTTGCCCCCCGGCAACCACTACCACGGGTTCTTGCATGGCCTGCAAGCCAACCTCGGCTGCGTCGTAATTGGTGGCCTTGCTGTCGTTAAAAACGCTCGCTCCTGCCAAGGTGCCCAGTTTTTCAAGGCGGTGCGGCACTCCCGGAAACGAGCCTAGAGCGTCGGCGATCTGCTGGGGGGAGAGGCCGATCTCCAATGCAGCAGCGGTGACAAGCAGCAGGTTTTGCCGGTTGTGGCAGCCCGGCATAGCCAGGACGTCAGCCGAAAACAATGTGGTGGCGTTACTCCGCACCATGCCCTCGGCGTCAATCCAGAGGTCGGCCGGCTGGCCATCCGGGTATGCCCCTTCACTGCTCACCCAGGTACCGCGTTGCCAGCTGCTGCGTTGCTGGCGCAGGTCTGGATCATCGGCATTAAGAAGGGCGCTAACTGAGCGTTCAAGCAACCCACGTTTGATGGCCCGATAGGCCTTCAAGCTGCCGTGGCGCTCGAGATGATCTGGTGTCAGCGTTGTCCAGATGCCGATTCTGGGAGCCACAGCGGGCGCCGCCTCAATTTGGTAGCTGCTTAGTTCCATGACGAGCCAGTCCGGCCGTGGAGCGGCCTCTGAAGCGATTTGGCAGGCAAGTTCAGCCGCGGAAAGGCCCATGTTTCCCCCCATCGGGGCCTTAAGCCCAGAGGCCTCCAACACGTGGTTTAGTAAGTGCGTGACCGTGGTTTTGCCGTTAGTTCCTGTAATGCCGATCCAGGGGATCTGCTTGAGGGCATCCCAGGCCAGATCCATCTCGCCACGCACTGGGATGCCTTCCGAACGCAGTTGGATAAGGGTTGGGTGATCCCAGGGAATGCCAGGGCCGATCACCACAGCGTCCAGGTCGTCACGCCAGGCATGGAAGCTCTCCAGGGTCAGTGGTTGCCCCAGCACCACTTGAATGCCTTCTTGAGTAAGTGTTTTCGCAGTGCTTTGAAGGGCGTCGTTATCGCCCCGTTCAAAAACAACAACGTTGCGATTTTGCTGCTTAAGCAGACGCGCTGCCCCCAAACCTGAGCGACCCATGCCAACGACAATCGTGCGTGTCATCGCAAGGTCTGAAGTTCGAAAGCAAACTCCTGGTAAGGGAAGTGGGCGATACTGGATTTGAACCAGTGACTCCTACAATGTCAATGTAGTGCTCTACCCCTGAGCTAATCGCCCGACTAAAGATCGATTTGAAATCTCGTGATTCCATCGATCGAGGCTGAACAGTAGCAGCCGGTGGTGGCAACTCAGCTGCGGCGCAGTTCAACGCGCCAGCGCTCCCTTTTGGTGCGGGTGAGGGAAAGCACCTCCACAGTGCCGCGGTCTTGCAGCTGCAGCCGGTCTCCAACCACAAGTTCACGGCTCGCTTTGCGGACGCTCCCCCAGTTGAGCCGCAGTCGGCCTGCTTTGACGTGGGTGACGATCTTGGCCCGGGACAGTCCGAATCCAGCAGATGCGATGGCATCCAATCGACAGGAGGCCTCCACGGTTTGCAGCGTGCGGATACTGCGTTGCATGGGATGCTGCAGCTGCTCCAGGGGACGGGATTCGCAGCGAATCTCCACATCGCGCACGGCACCCAGGCGGCCATGCAGGGTTTCTGCAGCGCTGGGGGTGCAGACGCCTTGCCCGCCGCGATCCCCTCGCACCCAGAGATCTCCGAGGCTGTCTGCATCGATGCCCATCGCCTGTAACGCCTCGCGCAGGTCGTCAGGGGAGAGGGGGTCGAAGAGAAAGTTACCTTCGATCAACAGACCTTGAATGGGTGCCGCTGAATCAGGACTGTCATCGCGACGGTGGCAGAGCAGCCTTTGACGTTCGGCACCTGGATAGCCGCCGTCACTCATCCAAGTCAATTCACTGAGGCTTCCCAATCGAGCCAAGCTTTCCTCCTGCAGCGGTGCGGTGAGGAAGGGGCTCCAGGCCGGTTGCCAGGTGCGCAAAACCTGCTCCGCCAGATTGATCAGCACAGTCAGGCCATCGGGGTTTTGGGCGCCCTCTAGCAGATCCTCCCGAGACAGCATCACAGGTCGTCGAGGCGAACCACCTGCTGCGGCCGCGACTTTTGAATCACCTGCCAGGGCGCCTCGATGCCGTTGGGGGTCTCCAGCAGCACCAGCCAGCGTCCTTCATCGTGGCGGTTGCGCAGGATCCGCACCCCTGCATCGTTGTCTGAATCAACGCTAGCGGCCGCGGCGTAGCTCCCCATCAGTCCAGAGCCCATTCCAAGTAGGCCGCCGATCAGGGTTTCTCCCCAGGGGCCAAAGCTGGCGAAGGTGGTGAGGGTGGTGATCTTGGTGAAGGTCACCCCCGCAAGGAAGCCGAAGGGCATCAGCCAGCGGGCCATGCCCCGCTGGCGCTGTTGGCGAGTCAGGTTGGGATTCAGCAGGGCGACTTTGTCAATCGCATCCCCTTCAGGGGGGATCGTCAAACATTTCAATAGCGGCAGATCGGTGTCCCGGAGCCGCTGGGTTAGGCCTTCCGCCGAGGAGGCATCAGCAATCACCATCACACACACGGGCATGGGGTATTCAGATCCAATGAGCTGAATTCTGAACCCTGTACTTCGAACTGGAGGGGATAGTGGATGTCGATCTCTACAGTTCACCGCGGCACTTCTGCGCCTTTCGATGACGAAAGTTCTTGTCTCCGATCCGATCGACCAGGCCGGGATCGACATCCTCGGCCAAGTGGCGCAGGTGGATCAGCGCACCGGCCTCTCAGAGGAGGAGCTGATCGCGATCATCGGCGAATACGACGGGTTGATGATCCGTTCCGGCACCCAGGTGAGCGCGGCGGTGATTGCCGCGGCGAGCCGGCTCAAGATCATCGGCCGCGCCGGTGTCGGCGTCGACAACGTGGATGTCCCTGCTGCAACCCACCGGGGCGTGCTGGTGGTGAACTCTCCGGAGGGCAACACCATCGCTGCAGCGGAGCACGCTCTGGCCATGATGCTGACTCTGTCGCGGCACATCCCTCAGGCCCATGGCGGCATGCGGGCCGGAAAATGGGACCGCAAGAAGTATGTAGGCAACGAGCTCTACAAAAAGACGCTGGGGGTGGTCGGTCTCGGCAAGATCGGTTCCCATGTCGCCCGGGTTTCCCAGGCAATGGGCATGGAGGTGATCGCCTACGACCCTTTCATCACAGCTGACCGCGCCCAACGGATGCAGGTGAAGCTTTTGGAGCTGGATGAGCTGTTTCGCACTGCCGACTACGTCACCCTGCACATACCCCGCACAAAGGACACCGAGAACCTGGTGAATGCGGAGTTGCTGCGCACAATGAAGCCCACTGCGCGAATCGTGAACTGTGCCCGCGGTGGTGTTGTGGATGAGGCGGCTATCGCTGAAGCAGTCAACAACGAGGTTATTGCTGGCGCGGGTCTGGATGTGTATGCCAGTGAGCCTCTGGCGGGAGACTCTCCCCTGCGGGCGGTGGAGCGTGGTCTGGTGCTGACGCCCCACCTCGGGGCATCAACGGAAGAGGCTCAAGAGAATGTGGCGATCGATGTGGCGGAGCAGATCCGTGACGTGCTGCTGGGTCTCCCGGCCCGCAGTGCGGTGAACATCCCCGGCCTCAGCGCCGAGATCATGGAGCGGCTCAAGCCCCACCTCCAGCTCGCCGAGACCGTTGGCCTGCTGGTCAGTCAGCTCGCAGGCGGCCATGTGAAGGAATTGGAACTGCGGTTACAGGGTGAATTCGCCAGCCATCCCTCCCAGCCTTTGGTGATCGCAGCTCTGAAGGGGCTGCTGAGTGCCGGCCTCGGCGACAGCATCAACTTTGTGAATGCCTCGCTGGAGGCCAAGGCCCGCGGCATTCAGGTGCTGGAGGTGAAAGATGAGAGCAGCCGCGACTTCGCCGGTGGCTCACTTCAAATCACCACCCATGGCGATCAGGGCAGCCGCAGCGTGACAGGAGCCGTCTTTGCTGATGGCGATCTGCGCATCACCAGCATTGAT
Organism: Synechococcus sp. AG-670-B23; assembly: GCA_003209165.1. Classification (GTDB taxonomy): domain Bacteria; phylum Cyanobacteriota; class Cyanobacteriia; order PCC-6307; family Cyanobiaceae; genus Parasynechococcus. The sequence goes on from QCSL01000015.1 coordinate 44,703, forward strand.
GCTTTCCCTGTAAACCTCACACCGAGCAGCCACATGCTGTTCACCCGTCACCGGGACATGCCTGGAATCATTGGTCACCTGGGCTCTCTTCTGGGACAACACAACGTCAACATCGCCTCCATGCAAGTGGGCCGCAAGATCGTTCGCGGCGACGCGGTGATGGTGCTCAGCATCGATGATCCGATCCCTGTTGATCTATTGCAGACGATCTCGGCCATCGAAGGCATCCAGGAAGCTCACCCTGTCACCCTCTGATGTGGTGGCGTCTCACACTTCCGTGTCCTCCAGAGCTGGAGGAATCGCTGTTGTGGAAGCTGGCGGATCTTGGGCTGCATCGCTTTGCGGTGCAGCACGCACCGGAAACGCCGGACCGCAAGACGCTGCTGGTCTGGCTCCCGAAGCCGGAGTGGCCGGAGCCCCAGCGGCGGGAGCTCATCGCCAGCCTTCAGCCGCTGGCGAAGCCCTTTGGCATCAGCCTGCCCGAAGGGCGCTGGGACGATGTGGCCGAGGAGGATTGGAGCCTGAGCTGGAAGCAGCACTGGCAGGCGGATCCTGTCGGCAAATGGCTGTTGATCCTGCCGGCTTGGCTGGAGGTTCCGCCGGAGCATGCGGACCGGCTGGTGATCAAGATGGATCCTGGCAGCGCCTTTGGCACCGGCAGCCACCCCACAACCCGACTTTGCCTGGAAGCCTTGGAGCAGTTGCCTCCCATGGGTGCGTTGGTGGCCGACCTGGGATGTGGCAGTGGGGTGTTGGGGCTTGCTGCCTTGAGCTTGGGGGCAGATGCGGTGGTGGCCGCCGATACCGATTCCCTGGCAGTGCGTGCCACAACTGACAACCGCGGCCTCAACGACCGATCGGATATTGAGCTTCAGGTGGCCCTCGGTTCTGTGGAGCGACTGGGCAAGTTGCTCGCCCCCCGCCGCGCGGATCTGCTGCTCTGCAACATTCTGGCTCCGGTTATCGAAGCCCTCTCCCCAGGTTTCGAGGCACTGCTGCAGCCCGACGGGCGTGCTCTCCTCAGCGGGCTCCTGGTGGATCAGGCACCCCGCTTGAAGGATGCGCTGGGGGGATTGGGCTGGGTGGTCACCGCCGAAGCGGAACAGGGTCGCTGGGGGCTGCTGGAGATCCGCCGCGGCTGACCTAAGCCCCATAAGCCAGGCTTATCGGAGTGGGGTCTCCGATTGGTCCTCCTCCCCAGTGGCCCAGGAATCGTGAGGTTGAGCACCTATTTGAAGTAAAAAAGTGACGTTCTGCAGGACCGGATTTTCCGGAGCCCTGTACGCATTCATCAATCATGGCTTCTTACAAGGTCACACTGGTCTCCGAGAGCGAAGGTCTGAACAAGACCATCGAAGTTCCCGACGACCAGTACATCCTCGACGCTGCTGAAGAACAGGGCATCGACCTCCCCTACTCCTGCCGCGCTGGCGCCTGCTCCACCTGCGCCGGCAAGCTCACTGCTGGCACTGTCGACCAGTCCGACCAGAGCTTCCTGGACGACGACCAGATCGAAGCTGGTTTCGTGCTCACCTGCGTTGCTTACCCCACCAGCGACTGCACCATCAAGACCCACGCTGAAGAAGAGCTCTATTGAGCCTCTGTCATCAACTGGACGTGTCGTCGGCCACCCCTTAGGGGGTGGTTTTTTTTGGTCTGCTCGTCTTCCATG
>QCSL01000016.1 GCA_003209165.1 Synechococcus sp. AG-670-B23
ATCCCCTGAAGCCCTTGGGCCTGGCCACGGGACGCACGATGGAGCCGCTCTACCGCACCCTGGTGGAACGGCTGCTGTCTTGGTCTGCTGAGGAGCTGGAAGCCTTGCGCGCGCGGTGGTGCAGTTTCAACCTGGACGAATATCTTGGCCTCTCAGCGGAAGATCCCCGGGGGTACCGGGCCTACATGATCCATCACCTGGCTGCTCCGCTGGGCTTGTCCCTCTCATCGGTCCATCTTCCCGACAGCACTGCTGCTGATGGGCAAGACGCCGCAGAGCGTTATGGCGAGCAGCTCAACCGTTGCGGCGGCATCGGCTTGCAGCTGCTGGGGCTCGGCAGCAATGGTCATGTGGGCTTCAACGAGCCGCCATGCCCGCCTGACCAGCACTGCCATGAGGTGGAGCTGACGCCCGCAACTCGGCACCAGAACGCGGAGCTCTTCGATGGTTGCGTTGAGGCGGTGCCCCAGCGGGCCATCACCCTCGGCCTGCAGGAGATTCTCGAGGCTGCCGAGATTCATCTGGTGGTAACCGGCGCCGCCAAGGCAGGCATCCTTAAGCGATTGTTGGCCTTAAGGGAGCCGGACCCTTCGCTACCCGCCAGCTGGCTGCTGACCCATCCAAATGTTTGGCTCTGGTGCGATGCAGCGGCCCTAGCTTGAACAGCCGAGAGCAGCGCCGATGAGCATCGACTCCGTGGAACGGCCGGCCCCTTGAGCAGAGTTTTTAGGCCGAACGCTGGACGCGTTTCTTTTAGGACTATCAGGACCTTGAGCAGCTTCGCCAGACGGCCCTTGCCTTGGTGCAGCAGCTGGTCCAGCAGAAAGCGGCTAGTGCATGGATGGCCACCCGAGCCTCGGAATCGGAAAAGGCCAAGTTGGAGATGCTGGCGCGGATGATCCGTCAGCAATCCGATGGCACAGATCAGCAGGCGACTGTGACCCCCTGAAGGGGAGCCAGTCGCCGGCAGTGTGGTCTCAATGTTCTTTCTGCCAGCGGCTCAGGTGAGATGGGGAGAACTTGTGGCCGTGTTTGGCGCCGACCTTGACCACGCAGGAGTTGTCCTTGCCGCAGCGCTGCACTTCATCGCGTAAGGAGTCGTTGCTCTGCACCCGCGACATGAACGTCTCCAGCTGTTTCATGGACATGGTCATCCTCCAGAAGGGATGTCCTCGGCCTAGCGCTGGGGTTGGGTGGCGCTCAGGGGCTCAAGCTTTGGTGCGGATTTGCTGACGACAAACTTCAAGGAGGCGTCAGTCGATCTCCAGTCCGTCCGCCAGATCGAGGTTGGCGCTGACGCTGCGCACATCTTCCAGCCCATCGAGGGCATCAAGTAACTTCAAGCAACTGCGAGCGGTGCCGGGATCACTTACTGAGACGCTGGTCTGGGCCGACCAGTGATGCCCCCACTCCCGCACATCCCAGTCAGTGCGCCGCAAGCCGTCCTGAAGGCTTTCCAAGGCCTCGAAAGGACCATGCACCGTGACGGCTTCCTCCAACAGCTCATAGCCATCGGCGTCTAGCTCCAAGAGGCTTTCCAGCAGCCGTTCCTCGTCGTCGGGACCGGCGTTGAGGATTACTTCGCTGCGGTGTTCAAAAAGGTAGGCCACGCAGCCGTGTTCCCCGAGGTTGCCGCCGTTCTTGCTGAAGGCCAGCCGCAGATCAGCAGCGGTGCGATTGCGGTTATCTGTGAGCGCTTCCACCAGCACCGCCATGCCCCCGGGGCCATAGCCCTCGTAGCGCACCTCTTCCAGTTGGGCTCCATCACCCGCCTGGCCGGAGCCCTTGGCGATGGCGCGCTCGATGTTGGAGGCGGGGACTCCCGCCACGCGGGCTTTGCTGATGGCCGTCCGCAACTGGAAATTGCCGGTGGGATCGGCTCCGGCGCGGGCCGCCACCATGATTTCCCGTCCCAGCCGGGTGAACACAGCTCCTCGTTTGGCATCAACGACGGCCTTGGTGCGTTTGATCTGGGACCATTTGCTGTGGCCAGCCATCGCGTCAGAGCAGGGCGGAATGCGGTCGGAGAGTACTGACCGACCGGGTGGCTTCAGCCTGCTGCATCGAAGACCACCTTGGGTCGCAACAAAGCCTCGCTCTCGCGAAGGCCGATGCCGGCCATGCTCCCATCGGCGTTGCACACCACCACAGCGTCCCCAGCGCCGGGCTCCATCGCGATGCGACGGCCACAGCGCCAGTCGATCTGTTCGGCCTTGCTGAGATCCCGCCGGGGCAAGGCGCCCAGGGCCAGCAGGGGAGACAGGGGATCGGGCGGCGCAGCATCTCGCTCCGGCAGCGGATGGGCCTGGTGCGCATGGAACCCAAGGGCTTGGATGCGTCGCAGAGAGGCCAGACAGCCTCCACAGCCGATGCTGGCCCCCAGATCCCGGGCGATAGAGCGGATATAGGTGCCGGCCGAGCAGTGCACCTCGATGCTCAGCTGCCCCTGGGCCGCATCCCATTGCAACAGCTTCAGCAGGTGCACGGTGACGGCCCGCGGCGGCAGATCCATGGCTTCACCGCGCCGTGCCCTGGCGTGGGCCCGTTCGCCATCCACATGGACGGCGGAGATCTGCGGCGGACGCTGCTCAATCTCGCCACGAAACGCCTCGAGGGCGCTGTTGAGCTCAGAATTACTAAGAGAAGGCCAGGCTTTTTGGTCCAGCAGTTCTCCTTCAAGGTCGTCGCTGCTGGTGCACCTGCCCAGCTGAATTACCCCGGTGTAGGTCTTGTCCCCGGGGAGATAGGGCAGCAGTCGGGTGGCCGGACCCAGGGCAATGGGGAGAACCCCAGTGACTGCAGGGTCAAGTGTGCCCCCATGGCCCACGCGATTGAGGCCGTAGCTCCGGCGCAGGCGACTGACGCAGGCGTGGGAGGTGAGGCCTGCGGGCTTGTCGATCACCACAAAGCCGAAGGGGCCGTTCACCGGGGTTGGAGCGGGGTGCCTTGACTGTTGCATTCCGTCGGCTGCGTAGGTTGGCCGCTCCCTGATGCCCATCCATGCCCCAGCTTCGCAGCAGCACGGATGTGGACGTCTCCGCTTTCCTGGCAGACGGTCTGGGCATCAAGCAACACCTCAGCCGCTATCTCGATCTGAGACCGGAGCAGCTTGAGCAGCGTCTGCCCAGCAGCACCGATGATCTGGCGGACCTGCACCCTGGTGCGTTCCGCCCGGAGGACGCCACCTCTTTCTATGAGGACACGGTGGGTACGGGGCACCTGCTGGAGCTGGCGGCCTGGCATCTCTCCAGTGCGGACTACATCGCGGACACTCTTCGGCTGCAGGCCATGGCGGTGCGAGGCAAGGTGCTGGATTTCGGCGGTGGCATCGGCACCCATGCCCTCTCGGCGGCGGCACTTCCGGAGGTTGATCACGTCTGGTTTGTCGATCTCAATCCCCACAACCAGGCCTTTGTCCAGCAACGTGCGGAAAGCCTGGGGCTGTCGGACAAGCTTTCGGTGCATCGCGACCTGAGTAGCACGGGCGATGTGCGTTTCGATGCGGTGGTCTGTCTCGATGTGCTGGAACACCTGCCGGATCCTTCGGCGCAGTTGCTGGAGTTTCACCAGTGCATGGCTCCCGGAGCCATCACCCTTTTGAACTGGTACTTCTTCAAAGGCCATCAGGGTGAGTACCCCTTCCATTTCGATGATCCGGCCCTTGTGGACGGGTTCTTCCGCACCCTGCAGGCCCAGTTTCTGGAGGTGTTTCACCCCCTGCTGATCACGGCCCGGCTGTACCGCCGTCTTTGAGGCTGGGGCAACAAAAAAAGCCCCGATGCCTATCAGGCATCGGGGCTTTGCCGCAATTCTGGGCTAGAACTCAGACTGCTGCAGTGATGTTGATGCGCTTGCGGTTACGCAGGCCGCGGCGGATCGATTCGAACTTCACAACGCCATCGGTGAGGGCGAACAGGGTGTCGTCCTTGCCTTTACCCACATTGACGCCGGGCAGAACGGAGGTGCCGCGCTGGCGGATCAGGATCGAACCGGCTGTGACGGTTTCGCCGCCGTAGGCTTTCACGCCGAGTCGTTTGGCGTTCGAATCGCGCCCGTTACGGGTTGAGCCTGTGCCTTTTTTATGTGCCATTAGAAAAGATGTTGGTGGGTCGGTTAATCAAGCGAGGGGGAGAGGTCAGCTGATGGCTTTGCCGCCCACGGAGATGGACTCAACCATTACCCGGGTGAGTTCCTGCCGGTGACCATTTTTGCGGCGGGTTTTCTTTTTGGGACGCATCTTGTACACGATCACCTTGGGGCCACGGCGATGGGCCATCACCTTGAGGGACACGGTGGCGTCCTTTACGTAGGGCTGGCCCAGGGTGGTGCCCTTGTCGTCCTTCACTAGGAGAACGTTCTCAAGCTTGATGGTGTCGTCCACCTCGGCCTGAAGCCGATCGATGTCGTAATAGCGATTGGGCTGTAGCCAGATCTGGCTGCCCGACGCCTCAACGATGGCATAGGTCCCGCTTTGTTCCCCGGCTGGTTTGGTGTCGGCCATAAAGGTGAAAAGACGCGTTCAGGCTCGGCGAACCGATTCAGGCCTGATCCGCAATCGAAAGACAAACAAAGATCTTCGTCTCTGACGTGCCCCATCGTCAAGATTCAGATACATCGACGTTTCGGATTCTCGGATGGCCAGGCCGGCCCTCACCGTTGCTCTCGTGCTGGGCAGCCCAGCTTTGGTGGAGGCCTGCCTCCCATGGCTGCCGGCCAACCGTTACGAGTCCGTTGTTCTCACTGTTGCCCCTGGGGAAACTCTGGCGGCTGTCCTGGGACCTCGGCAGGACGAGTTTGACGCTGTTGTACTCGAGCAGAGCCTGCTCGACGCTGAGGCCAAGGAGCAATTGCTGGCGGCGGGTCTGCTCTTCCCCGCCGTGATCGTTGGGGAGGTGAAGGGGCAGGTGGACTACCTCCCTGAGGAGCTGCATCTGCCCGACGACCAGCTGGCCCAGCTGGGATACAACGTGGACGCGGCCATTTCGCGTTTTCTTCGCCAGGGGCGTGCCGATGGCCGCCAGGAGGACAGCAGCCCTTCCTCCCAAGCAGTCAGCAACCTCTCCGATCGCCTGCAGGAGCGACTTGGCTACTTAGGGGTTTTTTACAAACGGGATCCATCTCGCTTCCTGGGCAGCCTGCCTCCGGAGGAACGCCGGGATCTGCTGCTATCGCTTCAACGCACCTATCGGGATCTGCTGGCGAGCTATTTCAGCGACCCGGCCGCAGCCAATCAGGCCTTGGAAAGCTTTGTAAACACAGCTTTTTTCAGCGATTTGCCGATCACCCGCACCGTTGAGATCCACGTGGATTTGATCGATGAATTCTGGAAACAACTGAGCTTGGAGGGTCACAAACATGACTTTCTTCAGGATTACCGCCTTGCGCTTCTCGACGTGATGGCGCATCTGTGTGAGATGTACCGGCGCTCCATTCCGCCGGACCTTCCTCTGTCGGGCACGGTCTCCAGCCGTGTACGTCGCCCGACGGATCAGTTCGATGCCTCGGAGGAGTCGTCATGAGTCCCCGCAAGACTTACATCCTCAAGCTCTACGTGGCGGGCAACACGCCCAATTCGATGCGGGCGCTTAAAACGCTGCGCAACATCCTCGAGACCGAATTCCGAGGGGTTTATGCCCTCAAGGTGATTGATGTCTTGAAAAATCCCCAACTGGCGGAGGAAGACAAGATCCTGGCAACGCCGACGTTGTCCAAGATTCTTCCCCCGCCAGTGCGGCGGATCATTGGCGATCTCTCTGATCGGGAGCGGGTGCTAATTGGCCTAGATCTCCTCTACGACGAGCTTTCCGACACGGCGCTCAACTCAAGTTTGATCGACGCTGTCGATGAGGAGACCGACATGACGATTTCGCCAGATCCTTAAGCGACATGGTGCTCTCCAGCACGGTTCATGTCCTGCTCACTACGGTCAATTCATAGGTGGTTGCCATGCAGTTCCCCCCGCCCAGCGGTCAGCCTCAGATGCAGGTTCAAAAGCTCCCGACAGGGATCGAGGGCTTTGATGATGTTTGCCAGGGCGGCCTGCCGATCGGACGCAGCACTTTGATTAGCGGCACTTCCGGCACTGGCAAGACGGTGTTCTCGCTGCACTTCCTCCACAACGGTATCAAGCATTTCGACGAACCTGGCATCTTCGTCACCTTTGAGGAATCGCCCCTCGACATCCTTCGCAACGCCGCCAGTTTTGGCTGGAACCTGCAGGAAATGGTCGAGCAGGACAAGCTGTTTATTCTCGATGCCTCCCCGGATCCCGACGGCCAGGATGTGGCCGGCAGCTTTGATCTATCCGGTCTGATCGAGCGGATCAACTACGCCATCCGTAAATACAAAGCCAAGCGCGTCGCCATTGATTCGATCACTGCGGTGTTCCAGCAGTACGACGCTGTTTTTGTCGTGCGTCGTGAGATCTTTCGGTTGATCGCACGGCTCAAGGAAATTGGAGTCACCACGGTGATGACGACCGAGCGCATCGATGAGTACGGCCCGATTGCCCGCTACGGCGTTGAAGAATTCGTCTCCGACAATGTGGTGATCCTGCGCAACGTGCTCGAGGGAGAGCGGCGTCGGCGCACTGTTGAAATCCTCAAGCTACGTGGCACCACCCATATGAAAGGTGAGTTCCCCTTCACCATGGGAACCCACGGCATCAGCATCTTCCCGCTAGGGGCCATGCGCCTCACTCAGCGGTCGTCCAACGTGCGGGTCAGCTCCGGTGTGCCCCGCCTGGACGACATGTGCGGAGGGGGGTTCTTCAAGGACTCGATCATCCTCGCCACAGGAGCCACAGGAACGGGCAAGACGATGCTCGTCTCCAAATTCATCGAAGACGCCTGCCGCAATAAGGAACGCGCCATCCTATTTGCCTATGAGGAGTCGCGCGCCCAGCTGCTGCGCAACGGCACCAGTTGGGGCATCGACTTCGAGCAGATGGAGCAGGACGGACTGCTCAAGATCATTTGCGCTTACCCCGAATCCACGGGTCTTGAGGATCACCTGCAGATCATCAAGACGGAGATCAGTCAGTTCAAACCGTCTCGGATGGCGATCGACTCCCTCTCTGCCCTGGCCCGCGGTGTGAGCCACAACGCCTTCCGTCAGTTCGTGATCGGCGTGACCGGTTACGCCAAGCAAGAGGAGATCGCAGGCTTCTTCACGAACACCTCCGAGGAGTTCATGGGCAGTCACTCGATCACCGACTCCCACATCTCCACCATCACCGACACGATCTTGCTGCTGCAGTATGTGGAGATTCGCGGTGAGATGGCCCGCGCCTTGAACGTGTTCAAGATGCGGGGTTCCTGGCACGACAAGGGCATCCGCGAATTTGTGATCACGGGCAATGGTCCACAGATCAAGGATTCCTTCTCCAACTTTGAGCGAATCATCTCCGGTGTTCCCCATCGGGTGTCTTCGGATGAGCGCAGCGAGTTGTCGCGCATCGCCCGGGGTGTCTCAACCGAAGACTGAACTAAACTTCGATGGCTTCTGCCATGGCGTTGCGGCTGCGCCGCTCGGCCTGTAGTTGCAGCTCATCCTTGTCGGCTTTAGCAAGCGGGAGCTCGAACCAGAAGGTGGTGCCGACCTCAGGCTCACTCACCATTTGAATTTGAGCACCGTGTTTCTCGAGGATGCCCCGCACGATCGAGAGGCCCAATCCGGTTCCCACTTCTGTGTGAACGGCGTTTTCCACACGGAAAAATCGATCGAAGATGCGTTCCTGATCGGCGTTGCTGATCCCGTTGCCCGTGTCGGCGATCTCCACCCTGAGCTTGGGCAATGGTGAGGTGAGGGCGCAGGTGGGTCCGTCACTCCCGACGATCGCCGTCCCTTCCACCGAACAGGTGTCGGGCCAGGGATAAGCCCGCAGCACGAGGGGGCCACCGGGTCGGCTGAACTTGAGAGCGTTGCCCATCAAGTTGTCGAGCACCTGAAGCAGAAGGTCCCAGTTGCCCAAGACCTCGGGCAGATCTTCAGGAACATCCAGCACTAGCTCTACCTGGCGATCCTCGGCATTCAGTCGGTAGGTGCGTATGGTCTGCTCCATGGCCGGACGCATGCTGATTGGTTCGAACTGGACGGTTCGACCCGACTCCAGCCGGGAGAGATCGAGAACATCGTTCACTAGCCGGGTGAGCCGATCGGTTTCATCGTTGGCGACCCCGAGAAACTCCTTCGTTTCATCGGGGCTCAGCTGGTCGCCGAGGTCGTGGAGGGTTTCTACGTAGCTCTTGATATTGAACAGTGGGGTGCGAAGTTCATGGGAGACGTTGCTGATGAAACGGCTCTGAGCCGCATTCAGCTCTACCTCGCGTGTGAGGTCCTGGATGGTGACGGCAATGCCCTTGAGGGTTTCACCACTGGCATCACGCACCGCTTGGAGAACAATGCGCAAGGTGCGGGTCGGTTCTCCCACACTGCAGCGCAGGTCTTCACTATCTGAGCTGCCACCAAGCAGGGCATCAAGGGGGCTGTGCAATTCGATCGCCAACAATTCCGGCAGTTCCCCCACCAGCTCCTGGCCTTCCAGACTGCGACCCTCCCAGCGGAACAAGCGCCGCGCTGTGGGATTGGCCAGCACGATGCGGCCGTCGGCATCGAGCAGCATCGCGCCATCAGCCATGGTGGCAATCAATGATTGCTGCTTGACCTGGGCGGCGGTCAGCTCCTCGATGTTGGCTTCGTCATAAGCCTCGAGCTGGGAGGCCATGGCGTTGAAGCCGGTGAGCAGTTCACCCAGTTCTCCGCCTACCGGCAGGTCAACCCGGGCTCCGAAGTTGCCGGAGGCGACGGAACGCACTCCCCGCAGCAGTTCCTTCACCGGTCGGGTGATGGTGAGGGCGTTGAACACAGCGCCCAAGATGACCAGCACCCAGATCGAGATGAACACTGCCACGGTCACCTCCCGAGTGAGGGCTGCACTGGCCAGGGCGGTGTCATTCGGGTTCACCCCGAGGCCGAGAACGCCGTAGTACTGACCCCCTCGGATCAGGGGGACGAAAACATCGGTGACTGCACCCTGGGGGGTGAGATGTTGACGTACCAGGGGATTCTGGGGGCGTCGACGCAGCTCATCGGGCAGTTCCAGCCGTCGGTTGAGACGAAGTTCACCATCGCCACTGCTAGGGGTGGCGCTGATAGGGATCCCTAAGTAGACGACGCCTTCGGGATCAGCAAAGAAGATGTAGCGAACGCTGCGGCTGGAGCGCCAGAACTTTTCGGCGACGTTGGCCAGCTCCCTGTCGTGCTCCTGCGCCACTAGTTCAGTGACGTTGCCTGCCAGCAGTAAGCCCAGATCCCGGGCATAGCGGGTGTCGTTCATCACCGCATCGCGCTGAATTCCGTTTAGCGCGAAGAAGGTGATGCCCGTCATCATCAGGCTCACCACCAGGGTTGCAATCGCCAGAAGCTTGGTCTGGAGGGTGAATTCCGCCCACCAGGCGTTGATGCGGTCCCAGAGGTTCTGATCCTCTCCTGGGGGTTTGCCATTGGGGGGGAGAGCCCAATCAGCAATAACTGCTCCGCTGCCGCTGCTCATCCTCCCGAGCGCACCTGATGACCAATATCTCGACGGTAGGTGATTCCGGCGTAGTCGAGCTGATTGAGGCCTTTGTAGGCCCCGTCAAATGCCGAATCGAAGTCATCACCCTGGGCGACGACGGCCAGCACCCGGCCCCCTGCGGTGAGCAGTTCGTCGGAGCTGTTGCGGCGGGTTCCGGCATGAAATAGCTGAAGGTCAGTGCTGGGGGCGAGGTTGATCCGGATCGCATCGCCTTTGCGGGGAGCCTCCGGGTAGCCCTCTGCGGCAGCTACAACGCAGGCACTGCAGCGCTCGGTGACGCTCAGCTGCGGGGCCAGATCGAGTCGGCCCAGGGCACAGGCCTGAAGCACGGTGCCGATCTCAGGGCCGAGCAATGGCATCAACGTCTGGCATTCGGGATCGCCAAAGCGACAGTTGAACTCGATCACCTGAGGGCCATCGGCCGTGATCATCAGGCCGGCATAGATCACCCCGCGGTAGTCGATACCGCGTTGACGCAGGGCCTTGAGGGTGGGCTCGAGCACGATGCGGCGCACATCTTCGAGGCCGTCGGCATCCAGCAGTGGGGCGGGGGCATAGGCGCCCATGCCGCCAGTGTTGGGACCACGATCGCCTTCGTTGAGCCGTTTGTGGTCCTGCGCCGGTGGGAGCAGAATCATCCGCTCCCCATCACAGAGGGCGAACACTGACACCTCAGGACCCTCCATTCGCTCCTCCAGCAGCAGCTGGGTGCCCGCAGCACCGAAACGCCCTTCGAAGGCTTCGCGGATGGCAGTTACCGACTCCTCCACCGTGTCCGCCACTGTGACGCCCTTGCCGGCGGCCAAGCCATCGGCCTTGACCACCAAAGGACGTTGGACGTCCTTCAACACCGCTAGTGCTTCATCTTCACTGGCCACTGCCCAGTGGCGAGCCGTGGGGACCCCCGCCTGCTGCATCAGCTGCTTGGCCCAGGCTTTGCTCGCTTCCAGTTGGGCGCCCTCCGCTCCTGGGCCGAAAACGGCAAAACCCGCATCGCGCACGGCATCTGCGACACCAGCGGCTAGAGGAGCTTCCGGACCCACCACCACCAGGTCGACGGCGTTTTGCTGGCAGAGCGCAATCAACCCAGCGCCATCGGTTTCGCCCACGGCCAGGGCGCTGCCTTCTGTGCCGCCGTTGCCGGGGGTGATCCAGACCGTGTTCAGGCCGGGGCAGCGGCCTAGGGCCCAGGCCAGGGCCTGTTCCCTGCCTCCGCCACCGACGACGAGAGCACGTTGGAGCGCGGGCAGCGCGTTGGGACGGGTGGACGAGATGGCCATGGTTACGGAAGGAACGGTTTGGGCCTCGTAGGTTTTCCTTTGTAGACCGCAGCCCGTCATGGGGATCCCCCTTTTCCCCTTCGCTCTCACCCTTTTGGCTGCTGTCACGGCAGCACCTGATCCGCAGGTGATGCGCGAAGAACGCTTTCAGAACGTTCTCTCTGAGATGGATCTGGCCGCAGCGGAGCAGGCCTGCTTGAACCCTCGCATTGCGACGTCCGATCGCCGTCGCCAGGCCTTGCGCAACAGGTTGTTGGCCCTCTATCCCGTTATCGATTCGTTGGAACTGGTGCTGGCGAACACTGAAGCCCTGATGAGCTGCGGTGCCCCCGAAGCTGCGGCGCTGGTGCTCAACCGCTACATTCCTCGTGCTGGTTATGAACGGCGTCAGTGGCTGTTGATGCGCTGGCGTGCTGCAGCAGTGGCCCTGGATCACCGCCACGCGGCATTGGCGCTGCGCCGTTTGGTGGATGGCAACCTGGATGCCCTGGACGCGCCTCTATTTCCTAATAAGCCGTTGCCGGATCAGGGGAATGGTCTGGATCAGTTGGCTTTTCATGAGGCAGCCCTGGGTCGCAACGCTGTTGCTGTGGAGGTTCAGCTACTGGGAGATCTGACAGGCGTGCACGGGGCGAAACGTCTGGCGCGGGCGGTGCAATGGCTCGATGCCGATCAGTTCGAGCAGGCGGATCAACTATTGGAAATCGCCTTGGATCAAGTGGCGGCAGCGAAGGCCTGGGGATTGGCCATGGAGTTGTTGCGTCAACAGCTGCAGCTGCACTTGGCGGCTGGGGGCGATGGCGAGCGGCCGCGCCAGCGGATGCAGCTGCTGGCAACTGTTCTCAATGACCGCTATGCGCTCCAGCAACTGCAGCCGGAGGCGGAGCCCGATCCCCTGCTGCGTTCACCGCGGGATCCCGGAGGCCATGCTGATGTAAGACCATCAGCCGTATCACCGTCGCCATGACTCCCGAACACGGAGAGCTGCTTTACGAAGGCAAGGCCAAGCGGGTGTTCGCGAGCACGGATCCCGACCGGGTGCTGGTGGAGTTCAAGAACGATGCCACCGCCTTCAATGCCCAGAAGAAGGCGAAGCTGGACGACAAAGGTCGGCTGAACTGCCAGATCTCAGCTCGATTGTTCGAGCTGCTTGAGCGCGAGGGTGTGCCGACCCACTACTGCGGTCTGGCGGGTGAGACCTGGATGTTGGTGCGTCGGGTGGAGATTATCCCCTTGGAGGTTGTCCTACGTAACACCGCCACCGGATCGCTGTGCCGTCAGACGCCGATCGCCGAGGGCACCGCCATCTATCCAGCCCTATTGGATCTGTATTACAAGGACGATTCTCTTGGTGATCCGCTGCTGACCGAGGCCCGTGTGCAGCTGCTGGGGGTAGCGGACCCCGAGCGACTGTCAGCGATTGAACAATTGGCACGCCGGGTGAATTCAGTGTTGAAACCGTTTTTTGACGGAATGGCTCTGCAGCTGGTTGATTTTAAGCTGGAGTTGGGGCTGGCAATGGATGGAACACTCCTCCTCGCGGATGAGATAAGCCCTGACACCTGCAGGCTCTGGGACCGCCGCAACTGCAACGCGCAGGACCGGATTTTGGACAAGGATCGCTTCCGTAAGGATCTTGGGGGGGTGGTGGAAGCCTACGGGGAGGTCCTTAAACGGGTCCAAGGCACCTGCCCCAACCCCCGCAACTGCCTGTAAGGTCGGCGCACCTTTTTTGGCTTCGGCCAGCCTGTGCCTCGATGACTCGCCGTCAGTCCCGCCGCTCCTCGGTTGCAGTTCGTCGCACTGTCTTAGGTCTGATGCTGGGGATCCCCATGGTCGCTCCGCCAGCGATGGCTCAGGACGCCCCGCTTGCTGACCAACCTGTCGAGGAATCCATAGCGGAAACTGAGATCGTCGAGGTTGAAGGCACTGTGCTGGAACAGCCCCGGGTTCTGATTTCTGAGGTGTTGATTGAGGGCATCCAGGATCACCCAGAAGAGGAGCGTCTACAGATTTCCACCTATGACGCCATGCAGGTGCGTCCTGGGATGCGTGTCACCCGCGAGGAGCTTCAGAACGACCTGAATGAAATTCAGGCCACGGGCTGGTTTTCAGATGTCCGCATTGTCCCACAGGACGGTCCGCTTGGGGTTCAGGTGGTCGTTCAGGTTGAACCCTTCCCTCCACTCAGCGCTGTGGAGATCACTGCTGACGATGAGGATCTTCTGCCTGATGCCGTGGTAGAGGAAACATTTGCCTCCGATTACGGTCGCACGTTAAACCTCAATGATCTGCAGCTGCGGATGAAGGCCCTGCAGGCCTGGGTTGCTGCTAGTGGCTACTCCCTGGCTAGAGTGTCTGGCCCGCAACGGGTCAGTAGTGAGGGTGTGGTCACGCTGAAGTTGCTACAGGGAAGTGTTTCGGGAATTGAAGTCAAATTCCTCACCAAGGAGGGTGACGACACTGATGAGAAAGGCAATCCCATCCGCGGCAAGTCCAAAGAGTGGGTGATCACACGGGAAGTCTCGATCCAGCCAGGCGATCCGTTCAATCGCAACCAGCTAGAGCGGGACATCAAACGGCTTTACAGCACCCAGCTATTCAGTGACGTCAAGGTGACCTTGCGGCCTGTGCCGGAGGACCCTGGCGACGTGGTGATCGTGCTGGGGATTGTCGAGCAGTCCACCGGTCAACTCTCCGGCGGTCTCGGCTACAGCCAAAGCCAGGGTGTATTCGGCCAGGTGCAATTGCAGGAAAGCAATCTCTTCGGCCGAGCCTGGAATCTGGGTACCAACATCACCTACGGCCAGTACGGCGGACTGGCCAACCTCAACTTCTCGGATCCCTGGATCTATGGCGACAAGCACCGCACCAGTTTCCGTACCTCCGTGTTCTTGAGCCAGCAGGTGCCACAAGTCTTCCAAAGCGAAGACAACGGCAACATCCGCACAGCGGAGGACTATGCCGACAACGGCTCCAACAAGGCCTATGAGACCGGCCGCAGTTATGGGTTTACCGACGGAGATAAGGCACCCGGCGACGTCAACAAGGCCGACAGTGAGTACCCCAACCGCAGTTGGTTCGACTACGAGGGCGACACAGTGGTACTGCGCAAGGTCGGCGGCAACTTCTCCTTCTCTCGCCCCCTAAATGGTGGTGATCCGTACAAGGACAGCAAGTGGAATGTGCTGGCCGGTATGTCCTTCGCTGAAGTGCGCCCGATCAACTTTGCTGGTGATAACAGGCCGTACGGCATTTCCACCTACAATCTTCGCAAGGGTAAGGTCAACAACGACGACGTCATTTGCGTTTCGTACAACTGCGCTGACACCAACACCCTGTTGGGAGTGCGATTAGCTACCACCTACAACAACTTCAACAACCCTCGGAATCCCACCAGCGGCAATTTCTTCACCGCCGGAACCGAACAGTTCCTAGGCATTAACAACGATTCGCCCACTTTTAATCGGCTGAGGGCGAGTTACACCCAGTTCTTCCCTGTGGACTGGCTGAAGATCCACAAGGGTTGCCGTCCCAAGGCCGGAGAGCAGGCTGATTGCCCTCAGGCCATCGGTGTGCAGATCAAAGGTGGCGCGATCATGGGCGAAGCCCCCCCGTATGAGGCGTTTTGCATGGGTGGTTCCAACTCGATTCGGGGTTGGTACGACTGTGATCTTGCGGTGTCCAAGGCCTTCAGCGAACTCACGATTGAGTACCGCTTCCCGCTGATTAGTATCTTCTCCGGCGAAGTGTTCATGGATGCCGGCACCGATTTCGGCACTCAAAAGGATGTGCCCGGCAAGCCTGGTCTGTTGCTGGGCAAGGACGGCTCCGGTGTCTCTATCGGTACCGGCGTGATCGTATCCACGCCGGTTGGTCCAATTCGCGTTGAGGTAGCTAGCAAGGACTTCGCCTCCGACTGGCGCTTCAACCTGGGAGTGGGCTGGAAGTTTTAGTGACCAGCTGGCCTCAGGACTACTCCACTGCCTGGACTCTGGCAGCGGAGACATCACTGTCAGGCGTCGGTCTCCATAGCGGAGCTGAGGCCATGGTGGAACTTCGGCCAACAGATATGTCGGGTTTCCATATGCGCTTGCCGGGGATGGAGCAGCCGATCCAGCTTCGGCCTGACCAGGTGCGCGACAGTCCGTTGTGCACAACTTTGGATTTGGGCTCCAGCAAGGTGGCCACCGTCGAACATCTGCTGGCGGCCCTGGCTGGTTGTGGTCTCAGTCATGTGGAGATTGTCCTCAGCGGCCATGAAGTTCCTCTGCTGGATGGTTCAGCACTGGGCTGGGTGGAGGCCATCGCTGCAGCTGGTTTGGTCTCTGCTTCGACTCCGAGGCCGGCTCCACCGCGGCTGGAGCAACCTCTGTTGTGCAACCGTGGCAACAGTGTGATCACAGCCACACCATCGGACCGCTTTAGCGTTGTTGGAATTATCGATTTTCCGCAAGCCGCCATCGGCCGTCAGCAGTTCGCCTTGGAGCTCACGCCACAACGGTTTGTCGATGAGATCGCTCCGGCACGCACATTTGGTTTTCGAGAGCAGGTGGAGCAGCTGCGAGCTGCCGGTTTGATCCAGGGTGGAGCCCTGGATAACGCCCTGGTCTGCGACGGTGATCAGTGGATGAATCCGCCGTTGCGGTTCGAGGACGAACCGGTGCGCCATAAGCTCTTGGACCTAATCGGCGACCTGGCCCTCGTCGGTTTCCCCCAGGCACAGGTTCTTGTGTACAAGGGATCCCATGGTCTTCACACCGATCTCGCAGCCGCTTTGTGACTGAATCCACCCCACCAGACGTCGTGCTCACCAGTGAGCAGATCGCCGGTCTGCTCCCGCACCGTTACCCCTTTGCTTTAGTGGATCGGGTTATCGCCTATGAGCCTGGGGTCTCGGCCACGGCGATTAAAAACGTGACAATGAACGAGCCGCAGTTCCAGGGGCATTTCCCCGAGAGGCCGCTGATGCCTGGGGTACTAATCGTAGAGGCTATGGCGCAGGTGGGTGGTTTGATCGTGACCCAGATGCCCGATCTTCCAAAGGGACTGTTCGTTTTTGCCGGCATTGACGGGGTACGCTTCCGGCGTCCTGTGGTTCCTGGAGATCAGCTCGCGATCCGCTGTGAGCTGCTCAGCCTCAAGCGCAAACGCTTCGGCAAGGTCAAGGCGGAGGCAAAGGTGGACGGCGATCTGGTCTGTTCCGGGGAATTGATGTTCTCCCTGGTGGACTGAGCGGGATGTCGCAGCAAACGGCCTCACAGCAGATTCACCCCACGGCGGTGGTGGACCCGAAGGCCGATCTGGCCGCTGGGGTGGTGATTGGCCCTGGTGCGGTAGTCGGCCCCCAGGTGGTGATCGGAGAGAACACCTGGATCGGTCCCCATGCCGTCTTGGAGGGTCGGCTGACCCTGGGCCGTGACAACAAGGTGTTCCCGGGCGCTTGCCTTGGTCTTCCGCCGCAGGATCTCAAGTACCGCGGTGCCGATACTGAGGTGTTGATCGGCGATGGAAACACGCTGCGGGAATGCGTGACCATCAACCGCGCCACTGAAGAGGGTGAGGTGACCCGCATCGGCAACGGCAACCTCCTTATGGCCTATTGCCATCTTGGGCACAACTGCGAACTGGGAAACAACATCGTGATGTCCAATGCCATTCAGGTGGCGGGCCACGTCGTGATCGAAGACCGGGCGGTGATTGGTGGCTGTCTGGGAATTCACCAGTTCGTCTACATCGGTGGGATGGCGATGGTGGGCGGGATGACACGCGTCGACCGGGATGTTCCCCCCTATTGCCTGGTGGAAGGCCATCCGGGCCGCGTGCGGGGTCTGAATCGTGTGGGGCTGCGGCGCAGTGGCTTGGCTTCCAATCACGATGGCGCTGAATTCAAGCAACTTCAGGAGGTCTGGACACTGATCTATCGCTCTGACCTAGTGATTGCGGACGCGCTTCAGCAGGCCCGCAGCCAGCCGTTGCTTCCTGCGGCTGAGCACTTTTGCCGGTTCCTTGAAGCCTCCACCGGACAGGGCCGACGGGGGCCGATGCCGATGCAGGGTCGTTGATGGTTCGGTTGCTGATCAGCACCGGGGAGGTCTCCGGTGATCTGCAGGGCAGCCTGTTGATTCGCGCCCTGCGGTTGGAGGCGGAAAGACGGGGGCTTGAGCTTGAGGTGCTGGCCCTGGGTGGGCCGCGCATGGAGGCGGCGGGTGCGGTGTTGATTGCCGACACCGCGCCGATGGGGGCGATCGGTCTGTGGGAGGCCATCCCGTTGATTCTTCCCACACTTCAGCTGCAGGCCCGGGTGGATGCGCTGTTGGAGGACCGGCCCCTCGACGGAGTCGTGTTGATTGATTACGTCGGGGCCAATGTGCGGCTAGGCATACGGCTTAGGCGGCAGCGGCCCAAGCTGCCGATCACCTACTACATCGCCCCCCAGGAGTGGGCCTGGCGCTTTGGCGATGGCAGCACTACCCGTCTGCTTGGATTCACCGACCGGATCCTGGCGATCTTCCCGGAGGAGGCCGAGTTCTATGCCGCCCAAGGCGCGGATGTGAGCTGGGTGGGCCATCCCCTGTTGGACAGCTTCCAGAACTTGCCCGATCGCGCCAGTTCCCGCCTCCGACTGGGTCTGGATCCTTATGCCCCGGTGCTGTTGTTGCTGCCGGCCTCGCGGCCCCAGGAGTTGCGCTACATGATGCCGCCGTTGTCCAGGGCAGCGGCCTTGTTGCAACAAAGCCACCCTGATCTTCAGGTGCTTCTGCCCGCTGGGCTTGAGGCGTTCGAGGAGCCCCTGGCGGTTGCACTTCAGGAGGCCGGAGTGCGCCATGGCCGGGTGATTCCCGCCGCTGAGGCGGATGGGCTGAAGACCACCTTCTGTGCAGCGGCGGATCTCGCCTTGGGCAAATCTGGCACGGTGAATCTGGAACTGGCCCTGCAGGGGGTTCCCCAGGTGGTGGGATACCGCGTGAGCCGACTAACGGCTTGGGTCGCCCGCCACGTGCTGCGGTTCCAGGTGGATCACATTTCGCCGGTGAATCTCTTGCTCAAGCAGCGGTTGGTGCCGGAGCTGCTGCAGGACGAACTCACCGCTGAAGCCCTGGTGGAGAGGGCTATACCTCTGTTGGCCGCCACCCCGGAGCGCCACGCCATGCTGGAAGGGTACGAGCGGCTGAGAGACACTCTGGGTGCTCCTGGAGTGACCGAGCGGGCTGCTAAGGCCATTTTTGATCAGGTGATCGGATGAAACGAACGTTGCTGCTGCTGATCACCTGCTTGATGCTCGTTTGCTGGCCTCAGCGCGCCATGGCTGAGCTGCAGACGGCGGTCTTTGCCGGTGGCTGTTTCTGGTGTTTGGAGCACGACCTGGAGGATCTGCCTGGGGTGCGTGATGCGGTGAGCGGCTACAGCGGCGGCCAGGTGGAGCGCCCCACCTACCGGCAGGTGAGCAGTGAGACCACCGGTCATCAGGAAGTGGTGGAGGTGCGTTTTGATCCCGAGCAGATCAGCTTCGCGGAGCTACTTCGGAGTTACTGGCGCAATGTGGATCCCCTTGATGGCGGCGGCCAGTTCTGTGACCGCGGCGACTCCTACCGCCCGGTCATCTTCACAGCCGATACCGCCCAGGCTCAGGCCGCTGAGGCCAGTGCCGATGCGGCGGCCCGCGAGCTCGGACAACCGCGGTCTGCTCTGAAGGTAGAGCTCAGGGATGCGGCTCGGTTCTGGCCTGCCGAGGGCTACCATCAAAATTATGCTCAAAACAACGCCCTGAGGTACAACTATTACCGCTGGGCATGTGGAAGAGATAAGCGACTTGATGATATTTGGGGCGAAAAAGCTCGATCCGGTGTCTTATGGGATTGATTTATTTTTTGATACGTGCTGCACGGAATGAACTATGATCTTCTGTAGTAGAAGCCAATAGAGTTTTTTATTTGGCTGCCGAAATAAGTGTAATTTCTAACACTTTGTCTGGTTGGGTCTATCTAATCGTAATCAGGGCATCCTTAAGATTAGAATGATATTGAGCCTATATTATGTGGCTGCCCATCTTACCCTAAAGTTAATAGCGAAGATCGAGACTGCAACCCTTGCGGTTGGGAAAAAGTCTTAATAGAAAACTTCAAGTTAAGATAGTTTCGAAGGTCAATTGCTTTTGCATTTCTCAGGATAAGTTTGATTAGTCCTCTGAGATTCTAGAGCCTTCTCGTGTTAAGCAAATTGAGGGCGAATCCAAAATAGAAGCAGGATTACCCAAAAAAATTACCTTTTGGTTCCGATGCTAAACGCGGTTGAGCTCTTGTTCTGCAGGGGAGCCTTTTATGATTAAAGGATGCAAGTCTCTAGCTTCTGCAGAGGGACTGGGGTGCGAGCTCGGTCGTTCAGCCAGATGATCACGCGTGTGATCGCCCACGAGGGAGCAACACCCAAAGGGATCGAGAGCAGTGACTCAACAGCTCAGCATATGAGAACTGCGGCAAGTGCCAAGTCTCTCTAAATATGTCCATCTGATCAACGAACGCGTAGGGACTGTTGTGATCAGTCGGTTGCTTTTGAGTCCTTGTCCTTGGCTGGCTTTGTTATGGCCTGAGGCTTGGGCGCTGCCTTGGAGGCCAAGGAGGCTTCCAGGCGTTGAAGCTGCGCTTCGCGCAGTGCATCGGGAATACTGAGAGTGCGGTCAGTCATCGATTGGCGTTTTCGAAAGCGGCAGGGTCAGGACCTTGTGCGACGAAAGGGGACCTACAGATCTGATTACCAACGCAAGTTAGACACCCATCGGCCCTCGTCTAGGGAGCAAAAGTGCTTACGTCAGTATCTCGCAACACACCAGCGCCCAAGCGCCGGCTCTGTCCACAGGTTGCCAGACCAACGCCGCACGACTATTAGTACAGCTGTATTGCCTCGTAGGCGGCATATGTCGGCTGATCACGGCGATCTCACGATTAAGGCGGAGGCTCCATTCCTTCCATGTCCGCCCAGGGCACTTCGTAATTGTTGGTGGAGACCAATCTCGATCAAAGGGATTGGTGGATGGGGCAAGTGATTTTTTGTAAAGGGGGTGCTCGTCACCCCTGGCTCCCGTCCCTGGTCCAGGTGGCTGATATGGATACAGGCGTCATCAAGTGGATCAATGCTGACGCTGTCTCTGATGTGATCTGGTCGATGGATGGCCCATCTGTGCCCTCGTCTGCGAGGGGTCTTGACCAAGGGGTGGCGTGTATTCGAGAGAACGGCGCAGGGTTGTCGACTGTTCTATAAAGAGTCTGTAGCTGTTGCTACAAAACGTTCACCCCTCTTGCGGGGGCGCAGACACTTCAAGCCACGGAACGGGGGCTTGGATTTCTTCGAGGAACATCCAATGACTGCACTTCTCTATCGAGGTCACACCTACGCAACAGTGCCATCAGCGCCCAAGGCCTGCGTTGAGCTGACCTACCGACGCGAGCACTACAACACCTGCCGCCAGGAGCTTGTTCGCGAAAGCCGCCAAACCCTCATCTATCGAGGCGTCTCCTATACCCAATAGCTGGAGGCTTGTATCAGTCCTTGCCCCTGCCCATCGCGGGGGTTTTTGTTGGGGCACTGAATTGATGGCGAACCACGGTCCAATCGAGATCTCGTCATCCTGTGAGCAAGCAAGTCAGCGATCTCCGATGGGAACGGATCTCACTGCCATCCTTATCTCATCGGTGTTTCTTGGGGTGGGATTTGTGATTGCCAAGTTCTTCCCCGAAGCGGCTTTGTTGGCGGCAGTCTTTTTGGTCGGGCTGGCGATTCTCAACATCGCCTTGGTCCTCGTGGCTTGATGCCAAAAAAATGGGGAGGGTTCCCTAAGCACCCCCGAGTTCGACGCATTGCCCCTTTACCAAGAGGAGCAATCCGAAAATGACGTGGGCTTTCAAGGTTGGTCGTCGCCATTACGACAAAACGAGCCTGGTGTGAGAGGCCCAAGAAAAAGGTGCCGCCATCTGCACACATCCTTGTTGCGTTGACAAAGGTCGCTCTTTGGACATGTTCACTATGAACTTTTTTCATGGCAAATGTCCGCGAGATGGTCAACACCCATCTGCCCGTCGCACTCAAGGTGATCAACAGCGCCGCTTTGGTCGCCATTGCTGTGTAGACCCTCTGCGCTGCTGATTCTCTGCGAGAGATTTCAGGCAGGACTGCTGCTCCGGCGGGTGTGACTGGCGTCAACTGAGCCCCGTTGAATGGAGCGGTATTCGCTATGACTCCTTGGGATGGAGCAGGTCATTGATGGATCAAATTTGGTCGAATTCCTTAAGAAATAAGCACTCAACCTGTTGAAAAGATTAAAAGTCATGGCCTTATTGGTTAAGCAAGTTCTCAGTGAACAGACGGGTTTCCGGCTAACGACCAGAATTGATCACATGTTTAGGATACGTAGTAAGAGGAGAGTTGTATGTATCTGCTGACCATTAAGGATGGTCTTGGTACTCGTCACATCGGTCCTTACGCGTCCCCAAAGCACGCGTCTGATGACCTCGATCGGGTATTGAGAACCTGCTCCGACCGAGCACGTTGGCAGATCCATGCGCTTGAAACACCCGACCGTTCCCTTGAGCTGCAAGCGGTTGCATCCTGATTCGGCGCTTGCCGATCATCGCTGATGTCGCCCCGGAAAGCCTCGGGTCATACCGCTGTCGATCATTAGGCCGATTCCGGCGTTAATGCAGATCAGACTGAGGGTTCCGCACCAGAACCATGGACCTCCCTCTTTGCCCAGCATCTGGACCACCTTGCGGCTCAACGCTTCGCCAAACAGGCAGAGGCCCAACGGGAGGAGAAGCACCCCCAATTGGGCCTTGATGTACCAACGCAACGGAGACCGGCTCATGCTCATGAGTTGGCCAGCACCCAATTCACCAGGGTGCGCACCCCGTAGCCGGTGGCTCCAGCGGGATTGACGCCTTTGCCCTTATCGCTCCAGACTGGACCGGCGATGTCGATGTGGGCCCAGGCGGTGTGTTTCGTCACGAACTCCTTGAGGAACAGGGCGGCTGTGATCGAGCCTCCCGGCCTCGGGCCGGTGTTCTTCATGTCGGCCAGCAACGACTTCAATCCATCCTTGTAGGACTGCCGCAGCGGCATGCGCCAGAGGCCTTCGCCGCCGGACTGAGCGGCGGCATCAAGAGCCTCCGCCAGATCGTCGTTGTTGGACCACAACCCGGCAATCTCATCACCCAAGGCAATGACACAGGCTCCAGTGAGGGTGGCCAGATCCACCACCGCATCAGGCTTCTGCTCACAGGCGTAGAGCAGTGCATCGGCTAGAGTTAATCGGCCCTCGGCGTCGGTGTTGTTGATCTCGATCGTCATGCCGTTAGCGGCCGTGACGATGTCGCCGGGGTGGACGGCGGAGCCGTTCACCATGTTTTCGCAGGAGGCCACCACCATGTGCACCTCAACGCCGGCCGGCTTGATTTCAGCGATGCTGCGCATGGCTCCGAGCACAGCGGCGCTGCCGCCCATGTCGAACTTCATCATGTCGATTTGGGCCGTACCCACCTTGAGGTTGTAACCGCCGGAATCAAAGGTGAGGCCTTTGCCCACCAGGGCGACGCGGCGTTTCACCTCGCCCTCGGGGCGATAGATCAGGTGGATGAACTTTGGGGGAAGATCGGAGCCCTGGCTTACGGCCAGGAAGGCGCCCATGCCCTTGGCTTCGCAGTCGCTGCGTTCGAGGACCTTGAGCTCAAGGCCGTGGTCGCGGGCAATGCCAGCCGCCGTGTCTGCAAGGGCAGCCGGGGTGACCAAATTAGGGGGAGCGGCCACAAGTTCACGGGCAAGTTCCACGCCGGCGCAGGTGGCATTGACGGCAGTAAAAGTGCTGGCAGCGGCCTTGTTGAGGTCGATCAGCTCCAGAGCCTCGGGGATCCGGCGCGGGTCCGGCTCCTTGCGGAAGCGCTGGTCTTTGTAGAGGCAGAGCCGCACGGCTTCAGCACAGATCCGGGCGGCTTCTGTTGCATCGGTTCCTGCCCAGGGCAATTGGAGGCCGAGGCTTCCCTCATAGCCGATAGCGGCCTTGGCGGCCCCGGCGGCGGCGGCGCGCAGGCGGTCAGCGTCGATTTCATCGGCCTCGCCCAGGCCCAGCACCACCAGGCGATGAGGTCCCCCGCCCAGGGGCGTGATCACCAGTTGGTCCCCTGGCTTTCCTTTGAATTCCTGCTGCTTCAGGGCATCGGTGATGCCAGCGAAGCGTTGTTCCAGGGCCGTTGCGGTGGCATCGACATCGCCATGGGGCAGCCCCACTGCCAGCACATCGCCGTTCCACTCCTGCAGGCCGGTAGAGGACAAGGAGAAGCGCATGGGTGGACGCATCATCAAATAACGAGCGTAGCGATCCTGTGCGACGCCACCGGTCTTAGTGCTCTGCGGTGAAGGGGGTGGCCCAGCGTTGACGGGTTTCCTTGTTGAAGGGTGGCCACCAGCGTTGGATCAGCTGTTGTTCCAGGGCCCGTCGGGCGCGGGTGGCCCGGGGTACATCGCAGCTGAAGCGGATGCTCAGTTGGGCGCTGAGCTCACAGCGTTGCAGGGCTTCGCCGTAGGCGGCGAGGTAGGCCTTGCAGTCGTGATCACCTTTCCAGCGGCGCTCGGCGGCCAGGGTTTCGCCCACATAAAGCAGAAGCGGCTGCTCCAGCTGGGCCGGTCGGTCCATCACCAGGTAAATCGCCGCACCTCGATGGGATGGTTCCGGCCAGCGCCAGAAACTCATCGCCAGGGGGGTTAGTGACAGGGGATCCAGACCGGCGGCAGCGTCATAAGGGCTGGCCCCGAACAGATCCCCCTGCGCAGCGCCGGCGCTCTCCCTGCGGAACAGCGGCGCCTGATAGGCATGCAGCCGCTGTTGCCATGAGAGCAGCTGTTCCCGTCGCAAAGGGAGATTAGGCCCGTTGCTGAAGGCCAGCGCGCCGGTAGAGAACAGATCCCCCTGCATCAGGGCAGCGGCAGGCTGGGGCCGGCGCGGCGGCTGCCGAAACTCACCCGGCCGATCAGGGCTTCCACGCTGCTAGCGGGCAGGCAGAGCCGCTCCTGCAGATCAGCCAGGTCCTTGAAACCGGAGCGTCGGCGCTCTCGCATCAGGTTGGCCAGCCGTTGCTCCGGCCAGCCGAGCAGCGCCAGCTGATCGGTGCTGGCGTTGTTGAGGTCGAGGGGAGCGGCCTGTGGCTGCGGTGGAGCATCGCCATGCCACTGGAAGACAAGATGGGGTGTCCAGAGCCTGACCAGATCGCTCGGCAGCTCCAGCAGCCGGAACAGGTCATTGGCGCAGGCAAATTGCACACCCCCCTGCTGCAGCCGCACCAGCAAATCGGCCGTGTCCTGGCTGCACCCAGGCAGTTGCAGCCACTGATCGCGGCTGGCGCGATTCACATCCATCACCCAGGCAGGTGGCTTAGGCGCTATCCGTAAAGGCTGAGCTGGCGCCGGACGGGGTGGGGCCGGCAGCTGCCCGGTGGCCTGCAGCACCCGCCTGGCCAGGGGATCCAACCAGTGGCTGCGGGGCATGATGCTCAGCAGAGATGGGCAGACCTTAAGGGGGGGGAAGGGCTGCGTCAGCGCAGCTTGCGTACAAGATCTTCACAGCCCCCCTTTTCATTGATGTAGCTGCGCATCAAATCGTCGTAGCCGGGAGCGCTTTGCACCTCCTCATGCTCGGCTTCGCTTACCCCTTTGTTGATTAAGAAGCGATTGGCGATGTCTTGGGCCCGGGCGGCCTGCATCTGATTGGTTTCAATCAGGCGGCGGGCATTGGCCTTGGCTATCGACGCGCGTAGCTGGCGGCAAATGCTGCTTGTTGAACGAGGTTGCTTACGCTGAGAGCTAGCAGAATTGTGGTGTCGGCGCGTTGGACCATGGCCTCCGGATCCTCGGAGTTCCTTCAGGATGCTCGTTTAATCCGAAGGGGGCCACCGGGGAATAGGCAGCGGTGGGTCCACCAGGTTGCGCTGAAACGCGATCAGTACCGCCTGGGTGCGGTTTTTGGCATCGAGTTTGCGCAGCAGCCCTGTCACGCAGTGCTTGGTGGTTTCAATCGAGAGGTGCAGCTGATCGGCAATTTCGTGATTGCTAAGGCCCTTGCAAAGACCGCGAAGTACGTCCTCTTCCCGCAGGCTCAGCACATCGCTGAGGGGATGGCCGACGCCTCCTGCGCCGCGGTCGTGGTTGGCTACCCCGGCAATCAACGGATCCATGTGGCTGCCATCGCTTTCCATGGCGCGCAGAACGCTGAGCAGTCCGCCGTTGCCGATGCGCTCATGGCTGCAGAGCCCATCGCACTGCGCTTTGGCCGCGGCGTGAATTGTGCTCAGCAACGGGCGTTGAATCACCATCAGGCAGCACAGGGAGGGCTGGCGGGCCTTGGCGACAGCCACCAGGGAGGGGCCGTTGCCGCGCTCGAGCTGGTCGCTGCAGATCAGCAGTTCAGCGGCAGTCCTGCTGAGGCAGACCAGGGCTTCCGCTTCAGTGCTGGCAGCCCCCACCAGACACCCGACCCCATCGAGGCTGTGGACCAGGCCGCTGATCAACATGCGATTGGCGGAGGCGACCAAGATGCGACGCCCCTCCAACAGGGGACGGTGGCGTTGAGGAAGCTCACGCATCGCGCCGAGCTGAGCGGTGAAGTCCACATCCTGAAGGCGGCCCGAAACTCACCATGAATCCGATATCGCCGGCGAGTGTTGCGAGTGAGCAAGACCGTACAAAACGTTTCTGTTTACCCCAACGAGAGGTGCGGCGATTACCCCCATTGCCACTGGCAAATCCTTGGCAGACTTTGCTGAAGCAATGAATAGCGCTGACGATGGCCTTCTTCGATTCCGACATCGTTCAGGACGAAGCCAAGCGCCTGTTTAGTGATTACCAGAAGCTGATGCAGCTGGGAAGCGAGTACGGCAAGTTCGACCGGGAAGGTAAGAAAAAGTTCATCGAGACGATGGAGCAGCTGATGGGCCGCTATCGGGTGTTCATGAAGCGCTTTGAACTCTCCGAGGATTTCCAGGCCAAGCTCACGGTGGAGCAGCTACGCACCCAGCTAAGCCAGTTCGGCATTACCCCCGAGCAGATGTTTGATCAGATGAACTCCACGCTCGAGCGGATGAAGGGACAGATCGAGCAGCCCCCTTCTAGCTGAACCAGCACTCGTACGATCACCAGCGCCCGCTCGCTGCGCTCCTCATGCCGGACCTTACCCCGTCGTTGCCGGATAGGCTGTCGCGGGGCATTGCCGACCTGTTCCCGGCCGGGGATCCCAGTGATGCGGATCAGGCTTTGGCGGCTCGGTTGGCCCAGGCCGAAAAAGAAGGCCGGCCGCTGCGGGTGAAGCTTGGCATCGACCCCACTGGCAGCAACATTCATCTTGGCCACAGCATCCTGTTTCGCAAGTTGCGGGCCTTTCAGGACGCGGGCCACACGGCAGTACTGATCATTGGTGACTTCACGGCACGGATCGGCGATCCCACCGGCAAGAGCGCCACACGGGTGCAGCTCAGCAAAGAGCAAGTGGCCGCCAACGCCTCCACCTACTTGCGCCAGTTGGGGCAGGACCAGCCCAAGGAGACGGCGCTGCTCGATTTCGAAACCCCTGGACGCCTGGAGGTGCGCTACAACTCCGAGTGGCTCGAGGGCATGGACCTGCCGGCGGTGATCGGCCTGCTCGGCACCAGCACCGTGGGCCAGATGCTGGCCAAGGACGACTTCTCCAAGCGCTACGGCAGCGGCACCCCGATCGCCCTGCATGAATTCCTTTATCCGCTCCTGCAGGGCTATGACTCGGTGGCGGTGAATGCTGATGTGGAGCTGGGCGGCACCGATCAGAAGTTCAATGTGGCCATGGGCCGCGACCTGCAGCGCCACTTCGACAAGGTCACCCAGTTCGGCTTGCTGTTGCCGATCCTGGTGGGTCTGGACGGGGTCCAGAAGATGAGCAAGAGCCTCGGCAACGTGGTGGGCCTTGATGAGGATCCGCTCTCGATGTACTCCAAGCTGGAGAAGGTCGGAGATGGGGCGATCGATGACTACGTCACGTTGCTGACCGAAATGGATCTGGCCTCATTGCCCGAGAACCCACGCGAGAAGCAGAAGGCGATGGCCCTGGTGGTGACTGCAAGCCGCCATGGTTTGGCGGCGGCCCAGAAGGCCCAGAGGGATGCCGCCATGCTGGTGGGCGGTAGCGGTGATGCTGGCGCCGATGTGCCCGAGGCCTCCCTGGCGGAGGTGAACTTCCCTGCCAAGGCCTTCTATTTGTTTAGCGCCGTGGGAATCTGCGCCAGCAGCAGTGAGGCCCGCCGCCAGATCAAGGGGGGTGCCGCTCGTTTAGACGGGGAGAAGATCATCGACCCCAACCAGGAGTTCGCCTCAGCGGCGGAACTGGAGGGGAAGGTGCTGCAGCTGGGCAAGAAAACCTTCCTTCGCTTGATGGCCTGATGACGACCTTGCATCCTGCCGATCGGATCATCGTGGCCCTCGATGGCATGCCGCCAGAGCAGGCCTTGGCTTTCAGCGCGCAAGTGGAAGGATTGCGCTGGGTGAAGGTGGGCCTGGAGTTGTTTGTGCAGGCGGGTCCAGAGGTTGTGGCGCAATTGCGGGATCAGGGTCTGCGGGTGTTTCTCGATCTCAAATTTCACGACATTCCGGCCACGATGGCCGGGGCCTGCCGGCGTGCGGCGGCGCTGGGAGTGGAACTGGTCACGGTCCATGCCTGCGCAGGCAGCGAAGCGCTCAAGGCGGCCCAGGCCGCGGCGGTGGAGGCAGCGCAACGCAGCGGGCAACCCGTGCCCACTTTGCTGGCGGTGACGGTGCTCACTAGCTGGGAGGAGCAGCGTTTGCAACGGGAACTCGCTATCGCCCAGGGCATCGCCGAGCGGGTGCCGGCTCTAGCGCAACTGTCGGCAACTTCAGGGATCGGTGGTTGTGTGTGTTCACCGTTGGAGGCCGCGGCATTGCGGGCCCAGTACCCCGAGCCGTTTGCCTTGGTGACGCCAGGTATTCGCCCCAAAGATGCTGCGGTTGGAGATCAGGCCCGGGTGATGGGACCGGCCGAAGCGGTTGCAGCGGGGGCCAGCCAATTGGTGATCGGTCGGCCGATTACTAAAGCTGAAGATCCCAGCGCTGCCTTTGCACTGTGTTGTGAGGAGCTTTGATCGCTGCACTTCAATTTGTTGGGTGACCTGGTCGGTTAAGGATTCAGCTCAGACCTTGGCTTTATCCCCAATCTTGGGCTCGGAGCCCGCCAGCAGCCGCTGAATGTTGCTGCGATGGCGCCAGAGCACCATCAGGCTGGCCACCAACGACACCACCACGTAGGCGTTGCTGCCTCCGGAGAGCGCCATCAACATCGGCAATCCGATGGCGGCCACCACGCTGGAGAGCGACACGACCCGGAAGATCGAGACCACGGCTATGAACAAGCCGAAGCAGGCCAGCCCCACAGGCCAGGCCAGGCCAAGAAACATGCCCAGTCCGGTGGCCACCGCCTTGCCACCTTTCCAGCCCAGCCACACTGGCCAGATGTGACCCGCCAATGCTGCCAGACCTACCAGCACTTGCACCCAGTCGTTGATTCCAACGCTTTTCGCCAGCAGCACTGCCAGGGCTCCTTTGCCCACATCGATCAGAAATACCAGCAGTGCTGGAGCCTTGCCCACGTTGCGCAGCACGTTGGTAGCGCCTGTGCTGCCGGAGTCGCAGTTGCGCAGGTCGATGCCTTTGAGCCAACGGCCGGCGAGGTATCCACTGGGGATGGCCCCCAGCAAGTAGCCGATGGCCAGGAGAAGCAGGGCAGTGAGAATCACAGCAGGTCGTCGTCGTCGAGGCGTTCACCCGGTCCGGCCGCGAAGGCCAGCCAGAGGGGGAACTGAAGCACAGGGATGTCGACTCTCCGCTCAGCGGCATCGATCAGGATCAGTGGCACTTCGCCCCGCTCCTCCAGCCGGTCGGCGCGTTCCACCAGGGCTTCGGGGCGTTCGAATAGCACGATGCCGCTGCTGGGGCCGAAGTCTTCCCTCCCCAGGCCCAGGGCGTCCTGCAGCCCGCGCCGCCATTCGCCGAGCCGTTCGGGGCCGCCGGCCAGAACCAGGCACTGGAACTGATCGCCATACAGCTCACCGATCACCGCGATCAAAGCGGCACTCACCAGGATGTTGCGCGGCCGGGTGCCACGGCTGGGCTGGGCGCCTCGTCCGCCTTGATTGAAGAACCAGTCCTCCAGCAGGGCCGTGTCGCGCGCATCGATGCTGCGCCGCAGGTTCCAGGGATCGGCGTAGACGTCGGGCTGTTTAAGGAACCGCTCCAGGGTCTGGCGAATCAGGTCTTCATCGGGGCTGAAGGTGTCGGCTATCGCTGTCAGTGGTGGGCTCTCACCGGACTTCTCCGGCGCCGATGCGCTGTCTGCGGCTTGATCGAGTGGGGAGGGCTGCACCACCATCGGCTGCACCACCAGCTCCAGGTTCTCCACGCTCTGCACCAGGTCCTGCAGGGCGCCGCCCAGGTACTCCTGGAAGCCCTTCACGCGGCGGGCGATAGCGTCGGATTGGCCGGCGAAGTTGGCCTTCAGCTCGGTCTCAAGTTGCTCCTTGCGCGAGCAGAGTGCGGTGATCTCAACCTGCAGAGCATCGCGGCGGTTCTGGAGATCCTTGAGGGCCAAATCCATCACAGGGTTGGCCTCTGCCGGAGCTGGTTTGGTGCTGGGTGTGCTGGCGGGTTCAGTGTTGGTGCCGCCAGTGGATTCCGCCGGGGCCTGCTCTGTTTCAGGCGCCTTGGGGGTCAGGTCGTTGTCGTCGGGCATTGCGTCAGCTGCCGTGCTCTCCATCTCTCCATTCCAGCCGACCAGACCCCAGAAATACAGGTGGCATCACAACTGAGACATGGGCGCACGATTTCGTCTCAGATTGTTTACTAAATCACTACGGTATCGTGCTATGTCTCTCTCGTGTTCGTGTCGTCTTTCGGCACTTCCAGTGCTCCCACCCGCAGTTCCAGTTGTTCCCGCAGCTCCTTTGGGCTGAATAGGATTGGTAGGAAGTGAATGCTCTTAGTTTCGCGGAAATAAAACAGGCCCGGCAGCCAAGGGGCGAACAGCCGCCAGCTCAGCCATTGGTCATAGGGAAAACGTCGCAGTTCGCGTCCGTTCTGCCGCACTATTAGAGCCTCCTCCTCAAATTCCAGGCGCAGGCTCGCGCTCTGGATCAGCAGAAACAGACCGAATACCGCAACCACCAACGTGGGCCAGGGCGAAAGCGGTAGCGGCAACAGCGCCAGGCCAAGGGCCACCATCAGCAGCGGTAGCCGCACGTCCGGCTTGAGGGTGACGCGGGTGGGGATTGAACTCATGCTCCAAACAACACCTGGGTGAGAACGACATCCATCAGGGCTACCAGGATCAGGATCATCACCACCGCGCCGGTGGTGCTGGTGCCAACTTCCTTGGGCCCGCCGCGGGTGGTCAGTCCCCAGCCGCAGGCCACCGTCGCGATGATCAGCCCGAAAACCAGGGCCTTCACCAGCATGAACGGCAGGTCCAGCGGGGCCATCCAAGTGCGCACCGAGGTCCAGAACACCGCCGGTGGGATGTTGTAGAGGGCTGTACTGGTGAGTTGGCCCGACCACACCGCCACGAGGAAGAAGAGGAAGCACTGCACTGGTGCCATCACCACCATCGCGATCATCCGGGGCACCACCAGATATTCCACTGGATCGGTGCGCAGCATCGTGATCGCGTCGATCTGTTCGGTCACCTTCATCGTGCCCAGCTGGGCGGCATAAGCGGTGGCCACCTTGCCGGCCAGCAGGCAGGAGGTGAGCAGGGGTGCGATCTCCCGAGCCAGGCCGATCGCAAGGATGCCGCCCACCGTCGATCCCGCCCCTTGCCGGGTAAGTTCTGCGGCCACCTGAATGTTGAATACCGAGCCGGCGGCCACCGAGATGATCAGCACGATCAGCACGCTGCCCGGGCCGGCGTCCAGCAGTTGCTCAAACAGCTCACCACGATCGATGCGGCCGCGCAGGGTGGCGGCCACGGCCTGACCCCCGATCAGCAGGCTGGCGCCCAGGCGTTTGATCGAACGGGGCGTGTTCATCCGGCGGCCTTCTTCAGGTGGGCTCCACGGTCCGGCCAGCCTCGCATCACCACAATGCCAAGAAGCACAAGGATGGCGGGAAGCAGACCCATGCATAGTCGGATCGCCAGCAGAGCTGAATCCGGCTGTTCGATGAAACTCAGCGCTCCACTGCAATTGCCTCCCTTGGCGGAGATGTAGCCCGTGAGCGAGAGCAGGCTGCCGAACACCGACATGGTCAGGCCGATGATCAGCTTCTGGCCGAACACCATCCAGGCTGTGTAAAGCCCGGCGGGTTTGCTCGGATCAGCGTCGATCGCATCGGGCAGCAGCGACCAGGGGATTAGATAAGCGGTCGCAGCTCCCACCCCCACCATTGCAATCAGCCCGACCAGCGGCAGCAGCTGCAGCCGGCCAGGATCCGCCGCCAGGGGCGGGAAAACCATCGACAGCAGGCAGGCGGTGATCCACAGCCCCGCGCCCCAGCGCAGGGTGGCCACCCTGCCGATGCGGTTGCTGAGGTTGCTCCAGAGCTGAAGCCCCAGCAGGGCGGCGATCTGGAAGGGCAACAGGATCCAGGTGGAAAGGTTGGCGGGCACATGCACCACCTGCACCAGCCAGATCAGCGCCACCACCTGCATCAGTTGCAGGCCAAACCAGAGCAGCAGGTACAGCCCTAGCACTTGACGGAAGCGGGGGTTGGCCAGCACCCGTTTCAGTTGCTGGATCGGCGCTTCTTTATTGGGCACCGGGCGCTGCGCGCGCTTGGCGTAGGGGGCTAGCCCCCAGCAGCAGAGCAACGTGGTGGTGGCGGCGATGCTGCCGGTGATCCGGCCCATGGCGAGGTAGCCACCGCCTCCATCGGTGAGTACTACCGAAGCCACAATCAGCCCGCTCAGGCCGGCCAGGATTGAGCCGGTGAACCGCGCCGCATTGAGTCTGGTTCGAATGGCGGTATCGGGTGTGAGTTCGGTGCTGAGGGCGGCGTAGGGCAGGTTGACGCTGGTGTACGCGGTCATCAGCAAGACCGCCATCACGGCGTAGTAAATCGTGCGTTGCACTGTGTCGCCCGCGGGCACCCACCACATCGCCGTCAGGCTGATGCCCAGCGGCAGCGCTGCGGTCAGCATCCAGGGGAGCCGCGGGCCCCAGGGGCTGCGGGTGTGATCGCTGAGCCAGCCGATCAAGGGGTCATTCAGTGCGTCCCAGACCTTGCTCACTGTGAGCAGGGAACCGGCGATGAAGGCCGGGAGGCCTGCGGCGCAGATGAAAAAGGGGAAGAGGTAAAAGCCCAGCTGGGTGGCGGCAAGCCCGGTGCCGGCGTCGCCCAGGCCGTAGGCAAGCATCAGCCTGCGGCGGGATCCCTGCAGGGATGCGTCGGTCGGTGTCACGCGGAGGAATGGGGCAGGCGGATTGCCATAATGAATGCGTGCCTACGACATCACTAGCCTCTTAAGCGGTGGTTCGTTTGTACTATGCGGGTGTTGTGTAATGGTAAGACCTCAGCCTTCCAAGCTGATGACACGGGTTCGATTCCCGTCACCCGCTCTGATCACAAACTCAGGCCAAGGGTTACCTCTTCGGCGAGCAACAGCACGAAGCTCCGGCTCTGCAGCGGAATCTCCACACCGCTGAAATTGGATGATTCTGCCGGGAAATCCTTTGGGCTGGGCAACGAGGTGTCTATCAGCCGCTTCCAGGGGGAGGCCGGAATAGGCAGCTCAAAGCTGAGGCTTTCCTTGTAAGCGTTGAAGCCCATCCAGACAAGGGCTCCGCGGCTGCCGCTGTGGAGGCTGGTGGCCGTGGTGCGGCTCCAGGCCGCCCAGTCGGGTTTGGCCAGGCTTACTCCGTGCCATTGACGCCAGAGATCGCTCTGCTTTTGCGCTGATTTGCGGTTGCTTTCCCGCGGCGGCACCAGCGGATTGAACAGTTGCGGAAGGGCCTGGCGCAGCCGCAGCAATCGCTGCAGAAACTGCTTGAGTTCCAGATCACAATGGTCTTCATCCCAGACCATCCAGCCCAGAGGACTATTCTGGCACCAGCTGTTGTTGTTGCCTCCCTGGCTGCGGCCCACTTCATCGCCCATCAACAGCATCGGGACGCCACGGGCCAGAAGGAGCGAGCTGAGCATGTTGCGTTGCTGACGCCGCCGCAGGGATTGCACCAGGGGATTACTGCTGGGGCCTTCGATGCCGTGGTTCCAGCTGTTGTTGTGATTCTCGCCGTCGCGGTTGTCTTCGCCGTTAGCCAAATTGTGCTTTGCGTTATAGCTCACCAGATCTGCCAGCGTGAAGCCGTCATGGGCGGTGATGAAGTTCACTGAACGCCCTAGGGCCACAGGCTTGCTGTCATAGAGATCTGGACTGCACTTGAACCGTTGGGCCAGGGTCCAGGTGCTGTGGTCGTCACCCTTCCAGAACCGCCGCATCCCATCGCGGAAATGGCCGTTCCAGGTGCCAATCCTCTTGGCGGGGAAATCCTCCAGCCGATAGAGGCCGCCGCAATCCCACGGTTCGCTCACCAATTTGAGGTCGCTCAGCTGCGGGTCGGCCTCAATCGCCGTGAACAGGGGCGGCTCGTTGAGGGGTTTGAGTTGATTGCCGCGGCTCAGGGCGATGCCAAGGTCGAAGCGAAAGCCATCCACCCCCAGCTCCAGGGCCCAACAACGCATCGACTCGAGGATCAACTGAGTGCTGATCGGTGCATTGGCGGCGATCGAGTTGCCGCAACCACTCACATCCTGATAATCGCCGTCCTCGTTTTGGTGGTAATAAACTTTGTCTGCACAGCCGCGCCAGCTCAGCGTGGGGCCATGGCGGTCGCCCTCAGTGGTGTGGTTGTAGACCACATCAAGCAGCACTTCGATGCCGGCGTCATGGCAGGCGGCCACTAGTTGGCGGATCTCATGGCGGGCCTGCAGCGGATCGCTACTGCTGCAGTAGCCGTGGTGGGGCGTGAACCAGCTCAGGGGGCTATAACCCCACACGTTGTCGCGTCCTGGGGGAGCATCAGCCGGGTCAAAACAGAACACCGGCAACAGCTCAACCGCCGTGATGCCCAGCTCCTTGAGATAGGGCAGCTTCTCGATCAAGCCGAGGTAAGTGCCGCGGTGCTCCACGGCGACCCCTGCATCCTCGCGACGTGTGAAGCCCCCCACATGCAGCTCGTAGATCACCGTGCGTTGCCACGTATGGCGTGGGCGCGGATGGGCCTGAAAATCGAATAGATCCCGTTCGCACACCACTGCCTTGAGGCAGGCATGGGCGTTGGGTGAGGGGCCGGTGGCCAACACCCTTTCGTAGACGTCCCAGCCGCTGATGGCGCGCGCGGCAGGGTCCAGCAACACTTTGGAGGGGCGGAAGCCATGGCCTCCCGGAGCCAGCGGTCCGAAGACGCGGTAGCCGTAACAGCAGCCTTCGCCGACCCCTTCGACTTCGGCGTGCCAGTAGTCGCCCGAGCGGTGACGTCGACCATCCAGTTCGATCACCCGTTCCGGGCTGCGGTCGTTGCTGCTGCTGTAGAGCAGCAACTCAATGCGATCGGCACCCGGAGCCGCCAGCACAAACTTCACACCTCGGCTGGTGAGGCTGCTGCCCAGGGGCCAGGGAGATCCGGGGTGAATGCCACTCAAGGCACGTTGGGACATCTCAACTTCAAACTAGTGGTTTGGTCAGTTGTTTTGAACTAATGGCGATGACCACCAGACTTGAAGCCGGTCGGCCGCCGCAGCAGCTGCGTGACGACCTCTGGTTGTTTCCGCCCAACCGCGATAGCCAGGGCGGCAGTTCCTGGTGGCTGGATCTGGATCCCGAGCCCGTTCTGGTGGACTGTCCGCCGTTGACGGAGGCCAGCCTCACCGCCCTGCGCCAGCTGGCCGGGACCCGCAGTCCAAGGATCTTGCTCACCAGCCGTGAAGGCCATGGGCGTCTGCGTCGTGTTCAGGAGCGTTTGGGGTGGTCGGTGCTGGTGCAGGAACAGGAGGCCTATCTCTTGCCCAATGTTGAGCCTTTGGAGACCTTTGCCGAGGAGCACACCACCTCCAGTGGTTTGCGGCTGTTGTGGACGCCGGGACCAACGCCGGGAAGCTGTGTGGTGTTCGCTCCGCCACCAAATGACCTGTTGTTCTGCGGGCGTTTGCTGACGCCATGGGCACCCGGTCAGCTCGCACCGATGCGCCATGCCCGCACATTTCACTGGCCCAGGCAACTGAACAGTCTGGTCAAACTCAGGGGTTGGATCCCACCAGATGCCAGTCCACAACTGCTGTCTGGGGCCGCTCTTGGTGCTTTGAGTGGGGAGAATCTCGTGCCCTTTAGTGGTTGGAGTGATGTTGCGGAGAACTGCTAAAGCGTTGCGGCACAGCACGTTTCGCTTGCAGCAACCGGTTGCTCTCCATACGATTGGGCCGCTTGGGGAAGGCAGCGGCGAGCCCACGACGCCGTATCTGAGCCGTCTCCCGCCCCCCGACTCTCTTTAACCAATGAACAAAGCTGATCTGGTGAATCTGGTTGCTGCTCGCACCGAGCTCACCAAGACCGACGTTTCCATGGTTGTCGACGCCGCCATCGACACGATCATCGACTCCGTGGTTGAAGGCAAGAAGGTGTCTATCCTGGGTTTTGGTTCCTTTGAACCCCGTGAGCGCTCCGCCCGTCAGGGGCTTAATCCCAAGACCGGCGAGAAGATTGCAATTCCCGCCAAGCGTGTTCCCGCCTTCACCGCCGGCAAGATGTTCAAAGATCGCGTTCAGGGCTGATCAACTCCTCAACTTCGTTCTCCTTGGCGGCCCATGGGGTCGCCTTTTTTGATGTCTGTTCCAGAGCATCTGCAGCAGCATCTTGAGGAGGGTCGAGCCCTGGCTGCTGCCGGTGGTTACCGCGGACGGTTCGCCCCATCGCCCACAGGGGTGCTCCACCTGGGCAACCTGCAAACGGCCCTGCTCTCATGGCTGGCTGCT
This sequence comes from Synechococcus sp. AG-670-B23, assembly GCA_003209165.1. Taxonomy (GTDB): domain Bacteria; phylum Cyanobacteriota; class Cyanobacteriia; order PCC-6307; family Cyanobiaceae; genus Parasynechococcus. The sequence goes on from QCSL01000016.1 coordinate 35,887, forward strand.
CGTCAGGCCAGTGGTATCTGGTTGCTGCGCATCGATGACCTCGATACACCTCGCAACCGTGCCGGTGCGATCGAGGCGATCCAAAGCGATCTGCTCTGGCTGGGCTTGGTGTGGGATGGCCCGGTGGTGCTGCAGAGCGAACGGCGTGGCATCTACCACTCCTGGTTGTCGTGGTTGCGCAGATCAGGAAGCTTGTTCGCTTGTCGCTGCTCTCGGCGGGAGCTTGCCGATCAGCCGATCTATCCCGGCCTCTGCCGGCAGGCCGGTCACAACTGGGGCTGGCAGCGGCAGCGGCTCCCCAGTTGGCGCCTTCGGGTTGCCGACGACGATCCCCATGGCAGTGGTGATGTGGTGCTGCGTCGAGCCGACGGGTTTATTGCGTACCAGCTCGCCACCGTGATCGACGAACTTAGTTTCGGCATCACCGATGTGGTGCGTGGTGCTGATCTGCACGAAGCATTGCCAGCTCAGCGCAGCCTGTTTGCCGCCCTGGGTGAACATCCACCCCAGTTCCGGCATGGGCCGCTGCTCCGTGACGCCAGCGGCCAGAAACTCTCCAAGCGTGAGGACAGTTCAGGACTGGAACCTCTCCGTGACGCGGGGATGAATGCGGCTGCGGTGATCGGTCTTTTGGCCTCGGGTCTCCAGCTGGTGGCGCCTGGCGAGTGCCTTGCTGCAACAGAGTTGCTCGAACATTTGACGCAGCAGAGGATCAATGAACTGATTTCTTAAGGATCACTTCGGGATCAACGCAGGGTTTTCGCTCCACACTGAAATCATCGTCAGACCCTTCGGATCATGTGCACGTGCACCGTCTGTGGTGGTAGTGGGATGCAGCGTGTGTCGGGGGAGCGCTTCCGGACCTGCATCGTCTGTCTTGGAACCGGTCAGATCAGTTCAGCGGTGCAATCGGCACCGTTGAACCACCAGCCGCTCAAGACCCCTGGCCTGGCCAAACTCAGCTGTCCAGCCCGGCCTCTGGCTTGACCCTCAGCCCAGGGGAGTCTTCTGGTCGCTCTGGATCACGAAGTAGGTGGCCGTCGCCACAACGATTAACAGCGGCACCGCGGTGAACAGCAGCAGCGCAATGGCAGTCCAGTCGGTGTACACGGCGGTGCGATCGGTCGAAGTTGAGGCATCATCTCAGCAAATCGCCCACCTGTGCCCTGCTCGCGCGCTCCGTCACAGTCCTTTTGGTTCTCAGTTTTACGGCCCCTGGGTTGAGGGCTACGCCCTTGGCCGCTTTTCAGGCCAGTGCCGAGCGCTGCCTTGAGGAGAGCCATGCTCAGCTCTGTGAACAAGCTTTGATCGAAGCGGAGTCGCTGCAGCGACGAGCTTCCGCTCGGAGTTCCTACCCCTGCCAGACCCTGCTGCTGGGGGTCCAGGCGGATCTGGTCATGCAGCAACTGAAGGCGGGCCGCGGCGCCCAGGCCGTTGCCGACCTGCAGGCTGCAACCCGCGGCTGCGCTGGGCTCTGAAGCATCCCGTTATTGACCGACAATCACCGGCGGCGTGCTGCCCCCGCGAATGGGAGGAACCACCTTGGTTTTTCCGTCCCATTTGTCTAGGAAGAGCTTGTATAGGACGCTGTCATTGAGCGACTGGGTCAATGTTTGAAACTTCAGGGCTTCTTGTTCGGCGATTTGAACTTCGGTTTTGGCGCGCAGAAGTTGCTGTTGAGCGATTTGCTTCTGCTCAATCGCTGCCCGGTATTCCTCGGCGATCTTCAGTCCAGTGATGTCCAAGCCTTTAACAGCCACGTAATCGAATTTGCTCAATTCGCTCGAGACGCTTTCTTGCACAAGGGTGGAAATGTTGTTCCAATCAGTGGCAATGGTGTCGAGTTCATATTTCGAGAACACCGACTTCAGAGATTTCAGCAGCGATGGCTGAATGACCCTTGCGTAAATCGCAGAATCGTCGGTGGCAATGGTGCTGTAGATGCGGGGTGCCTCTCCAGGTTTGACCGCATATTTCACCGTGGCTGTGGCTTCGATCACCTGCAGGTCTTTGGTGAGCGTTGAAAATTTTTCGGGGATGACCTGCGTTCTCACGCTGAAATTATGGGTCGACTGAATGAATGGAATTTTTAGGTTCAAGCCCGGGTCCCTTGGGGTGTCGGAGACTTTCCCAAGGGTGGTGACAACACCAACTTCACCGGCGGGAACAACGAACACGCTTGAGAGAAGGGCAATGCCACCAATGAACATCGTGGTCACGCCTACCACCGTTCTGGTGATCTTCTCGGGCTGGGGCTTGGATTGCATGCTGATGGTCTGAATCGATGCTTAAAACAGTAGTGATTGTTTGTAGGTAATGAGGAAAAAGTTTCTGATGATGTCTGGGTTGGGTCTGCTGCAATTTTTTCCCTCATTAAAGGGCACCTTGTTGGACTGATTTGTTGTTTCTGCAGTGTCAGCTTTTGCGTCCCCGGTGCAGCAGTTGATGCACTCTTCTGTTGTAAAAACCATTGCTGTTGCTGGGGCTACCTCTATACAATGTTAGAAATCATGTGAGCTATCTGTTTTGGGTAGGCGCCGTATTGGTCCGGTCCGGCTTAATGGTGGCGATACTTGGTACGTCCGGCTCTGGGTTAAGTCAGAGCAAGTAGCCCAAGCAGGCAAAAAGACCCTCATAAGGTCTCTTAAAACCACTGATCATTCTGAAGCTCTTAAAAGGTACGGCGCTGCCTACGCATCCTTAGAGCGAGAGCTTCAGGGTCTTCTTGGAGCTGACCGCATGAGGGATCGCGTTGATGGCGCTAGAGAGAGCGAAGTCAGATCTGGTGAAACCGGCCTGTCACCTGTAGAGCTTGCAGAGATCTTCTTGGGTGATTTCAATCCTCAGGATCCAACGCATCAAGAGGTCTATGAGGCCTTTGAAACGGGTCAGCCTCTCTCGATTTCTTGGCAGGAAGCTTTAGAAGTTCATCTCAAGGTCTCTAACCGCACTAGGCCGCAGCCATTAGCGAGTTCAACGATCTACAAGTACAAGCAAGCTGTCGCTTGTTTTCAGCCATATGCCTCTCCCGTTAAGACCAATCCTGATGTCATACGTCAGTGGATCGAGGATTATGAGGTGGAGTACGACCCTGTAACCATTGCTCAGCGTTTCAGGTGGCTACGAAGCATTTATAAGTCTTGCCTTACAGAAGGGGTAGTCAAGACTGCTAATCCGTTTGATCTAGTCATCTACAAGGCCACAACACCTATACATCGAAAGTGTAGACCTTTTACGGACGAAGAGCTGAGACTAATACGCAAAGAATTGCCTCAGGTTTTTCAGTTATGCTTAACTGGTCTAAGAGCAGGTGAGTTCTTTACCCGTGAACAGTCAGATATAGAGGGTCAGTTTCTTGTTGTAGATAAGAAGCCTGAATTTGATTGGAGACCAAAGAACTTGGCTTCAGTAAGGAGGGTCGCTGTACCTCAGGAATTTGTGCTGAAGCCACTCGGGAGAAAATACCAAAATGGTATTAGGGATTTGGGATTAGAACTCAGACGTTTTATCGATGATCCAACAGCACCCCTTCATAGCTCTAGGCATACATTTATCACCCTTGCACGAAGGGCTGGTTGTAATGATTCCGTTGTTGAAGCTTTAATGGGACATAGGAAAAAAGAAGGTTCACGTTCTGCAGAAGTTTACGGTGAATTTGATGATCTTGTTTTGCTTAGAGAGGCCCAGAAGCTCTGGGTCTTTGCAGAGGAGATGATTCATTGACTATTGGGGTTATTTTGAAGACTTTCACAATCACAACACTCAAAGAGTAGCTATACCATATGCTCGCTTCCAGGGACAGATCAATACATATTTACCTTGATCAAACAAGAAGCTTCTGCAAACAGGAATTTCTTCAGAGAGAGACTAAACCCGACCGTTGTATAAGGAGAAGTTGTCCCTGCCGTATACAGGGAGCAGTAGTCTCTTCCTTCATCGAAAACAACCTTGCCGCAGGCAAGGACATCTTCTTGATTGCTAAGGCAGCTGGACATGATGTAAAAACCCTGATGAAACACTATGAACGTATTGACCCACCCAACAGGTCAAGAGAGATGACGGAGTTTCAATACGGAGCTATGCCGAAGACACAAAGGATGTCAGCACTATGAACTACACACGAGAACAACTGATAGAAGCTTTATGTGATAAGTATGCTCACCTTTGACAGGATGACTTGGATGAGGAGGAGGACGATAGCCCAGAGAAGTATCACGCAAGCGTGGAGAAGCTCACGGTTGAGGAGCTAATCCAGCTGATGACCACGGGTAAAGCCTTCACTTTGGATGATGTTATGGATCTTTATCCGAGATAATTCCTTCTCAATAAGGGTTATCTTCTTAATCTGATATACAGATTTCTGTTCGGTTATCACGAAAGAATCATAGTCACACTTTCTTCGTGTGCGATGAGTTGCTGCCTAGCTTAATTCCTTTATTGCTGGAGGTCTGATTGCCTAGAAAAACAAAGGGATGGTCGCCTGTAGAGAGGCTGGAGTTTGCTTTGAAATGGGAAACCGTTCGTGCTGCTTACTTCTCACACAAAGGACAAAACGTAAAAGCTGATGAACTGACCTCAAAGGTAAGGTTCATCAAGGCAGATATGACCAAGGCTGGCTACCACCGACGAGACGATGAAGCAGTTTTTCGCTCTGAATAAGGCTTGTCGTCTATTCTCAATAAGCTTTAGTTGACAATCATCATTCAGATGTACTCTTTAAGACGCCTGAGAGGCTCTCAAGCAAACGTCAACCAGTATGAGATAGTTTTGACGATCCTATTGACGTAGTTAGAGGCTGCTACAGGGGCATAGAGAATGGTGGACTATGCGTGTAAGACGAACGGTCCGAGTCATAGAGGAAGATCGATGCGTGATCCATAAGGGATGGATAAAATGAATAAGCGTCCTTGCAACTATGACCCTTAACTTTCGGTCCTTACTTTGGACTTTACTGGCAGATGTATTAGTTATTGTTACTTTGGAAGTTTTCTTTCCTAGCTTTATTGACAGGGAAGATGCTCTTATTCTCATTATTGTCAGCATCATCCTCTGGCTATGGGAATGTAGAAAGAATAGGTGATTCAATAACCGAAGAAGAGGCCCGACGCCAAGAGAAATAAGTACAATTGAACACGCCCCAATTTATGTAATGGTTCTAACTATTCTGCTCGGCCAGAGCCATAGTGAGCTGAAAGCCTGACCAATAAGATGTATCTTCATACTTGCATGCTGCTAGAAGGCGAAAAGATTCATCTAGAGGTTCATCCAGATTCAATAATCACCGAAGACTTTCAGCTGGCCGACGGGACAATCGTTCATGTAATGATTGGAGATGAAGAATAAGACAAGTTACTCTCTCTACAGAGATTATCGAAGAAGAGACAATAAAGTAGTTTCCGCTTGCAAAGACGACAAAACAATCATTTATACGATCAGAAGACTATTGTTTCTCACTCGCTGCAGTCATTGTAGAAACCCCAGAGCACAATATTTTGCATCCAAATTGTGTAAGCCTGTAAGCGCTAGTTTCCTTTCATGAATCAAGGTTTTTGTTCTTACTGTTGACCTTGTCAATTACTCACTTCTTGTTGAGAGCACGCCATGCGACATAACCACCACCACCAAGTAAGATTAAAGGGAAAATCATCTTGCTGAAAGCCAGAAGGATGACTCCGCCGATGCTGATAAGACCAACCTTTTTGACCATGGCTTGACTCTCATCAGTCATTGTCTCCCACTTGACACGAGCCATTAAGAAGCTGATAAGCAAGGCACGTTCTAAGGCTCCTTGACTTCCTCTGCAACACACGAGTGGTCATAACGGATGTCGGCACATGCGGGGTAAAAATCCAGCCTCACAATCACCCTTGCTACTTATGGGGGAATTACGCTGCCTGCCGTATACAGAAGAATACCCGCTCCCTGCCTTATACATGGAGAAGTGGTCCCACCCCATGCAGGGAGATCGGCAAACCTGACACATATACAGGAAGCAAAATTCCTACTTCCAGCAACAAAACGATTGCCTAAAAGGCAAAGCGTTCCACATAGAACACAAGTTAGTATTAGTCAATTGACAGTAATTCTTAAAGACACAGTGCCTCTAATCATTGAGGTAGC
>QCSL01000017.1 GCA_003209165.1 Synechococcus sp. AG-670-B23
TGACAAGGGCAGCCATCTGCGCTTTAGGCGGCAATCGCTTCGAGCGGGCAGGCTGCCACTGGCATTGCTGTTTCGCTTTGGTGCAGGCATCGGAAGCAACCACCCGTCACCAACTCCCGATTTGGTCAGGCCCAGACGGGAGCTGCAGCGGTGTTCTTGTGCTGCCCACAACAAGAGAGCTGGGAGACGAGTTGCGGATCCTCAGATTTGTCGGCGATCTGAAGGCGCACTTCAGTGATCCACAGCTCCATCCCCTGCTCGAGAGAAGTTTCCCTGGTGTGGTCTGCTGCGATCCATCTGAGATTCCAGCCAATGCCAAGCTCCCTTACATGGCAACCCAAAAGAGTTTGGCCTGTTGGTTTGGATCCGATGAACAACAGCTGCATGGCGTCTTCCGCCCACCGACAACACCAGGCACCTCAAGGGGCAGTCGCTGCAAGATTTGGAATAACCAGCACGAATCCGAGCACTGCGGTAGTTGAGTGATCAACGCATTCGCTCCTCCCAACCGATCAACCAGATGCTCGATCTGGGGGATTTTCCGGAAAAGTGGCTGGCGGTCGTGGAGTCCACAAACCCTGCGTCGTGGATGGCGCATAGTGAGGGGCATGATCCCAGCCCAGTAGGGAATCAGCTTGCAAAGCTCCTCGGTCAAGTGGACCGGCTGAGCGTGAGCAGCCCAAAGGCAAAGCGGAAACAATGCAGCCCCTTCCGGCTGTGATCCGCTGAGGTCCATGGCACTACCGCCTCTGGAGGGAGATCGCACGCTGGGGCTACGAGCAAGCGCTGCACAACCCTGCGGTGGTATCAGCAGACGACGGCGTCCAAGCCCATCGGCAACTTTTGGAGTCGTATCAGCAGATCCGTCAGGAAACTCTGGAAGTGGCCCTCTCAGGACGCCTACCCGCTAACCACAGCATCATGCAGCAACAGCGAACGCTGTATGAATTCGACCGCAAGATCTTGGGGATGCTGCCCTTGCGGGGCTATGGCTACAACTACCCAGCCAATCAAGCGCTGATCCCTTCCCTGCGGAGCTTTCTCCAGCATCACCCCGACATTGTTTCAGCTGCAATAAAAATGTTTCCCCCCGATAAGGTTCTTCGGCCCGCAAAGGCCCCTTCAAAGGTGTTTGGAGAAATCACCTGCTTTTGTACGTGGAGGATTTTGGCGACGGCCACAGTTCATGCGAACTGAAGATTGATGGTCAGAGCTACTACCTACAGGAAGGTGAAGGATTTCTCTGGGACGACACTTTCATGCACTCCGCCATCAATCGCTCCAGCCAGCCAAGGGTGGTATTGCTGTTCGACGTCTTTCGCAAGGGCCAACCATTTTGGCTGATCGGCATGAGCTGGATCTTCTTATGGGTGGCCCAGATCTGGCAGCCCGTTCAGAACATGCGCGGGCGTGCAAGTCTGCAATGAAACAGACGCAAAACCTGATTCAGCAACTCGACCTAAAGCCCCACCCTGAGGGGGGCTGGTACCGCGAGTTGCATCGCAGCCAAGACCGGGTTGAACGCAAAGACGGTGCCGAGCGATCTGCATTAACAGCAATTCTGTTTTTACTGCCCGCCGGTGCCGTCAGTTGCTGGCATCGGGTAATCGGTGGTGACGAAGCCTGGACGCACATTGACGGGGCAACGCTGGAGCTCTTTCAGTGCCAGGCGGATGGCACAGGACTGCAACGTGATGCCTTGAATGCATCCAATCCTGTCCAGGTGGTTCCTGCCAACACCTGGCAGGCGGCACGAAGTCTGGGGAGCTACACCCTGGTGAGCTGTTGCGTGGGACCAGGGTTTGACTTCTTGGATTTCGAGATGGCCCGGCAGCAACCCGCGACAGAACGCCCGAAATTGCCCCATCCGGAGTTGATCTGAACCGATGGCTTCGTAGCCTCACCACATCGATCAATGGCCATGGGCAGCAGCTTCGGCGACCTCTTCCGGATCAGCACCTTCGGTGAATCCCACGGTGGAGGGGTGGGTGTGATTGTTGAGGGCTGTCCACCACGGCTCAACCTCAGTGTCGCGTCAATTCAGGCCGAACTGGATCGACGCAAGCCAGGCCAAAGTCACATCACCACCCCGCGCAAGGAAGCGGATCAGGTGGAGATTCTTAGTGGCCTGCTGGATGGCGAAACCACGCTGGGCACCCCAATCGCCATGGTCGTGCGCAACAAGGACCAACGACCAGGGGATTACAAGGAATTGGCGGTCGCCTTTCGACCGTCCCATGCCGATGCCACTTACCAGGCGAAATACGGAATCCAGGCGCGTAGCGGTGGGGGGCGTGCATCAGCGCGAGAAACCATCGGCCGTGTCGCTGCAGGTGCGATCGCCAAGCAGCTGCTGAAACAAGCAGCTGGGACTGAAATCCTGGCCTGGGTTAAGCGGATTCACACCATCGAAGCCTCCGACATCGACCCGCAGGAGGTTCAGCTGAGCGATGTAGAAGCCAACATCGTGCGGTGTCCCGATCCAGAGATCGCCGAGCGGATGATTGAGCGCATCGAAGCCATTGGCCGCGAAGGTGATTCCTGCGGCGGAGTGATCGAATGCGTGGTGCGCCATCCCTCGATTGGCCTGGGCATGCCAGTGTTCGACAAGCTCGAAGCCGACCTCGCCAAAGCAGTGATGTCGTTACCGGCCACCAAGGGATTCGAAATTGGGTCCGGTTTCGATGGCACTCTGCTGAAAGGCAGTGAGCACAACGATGCCTTTCTGCCGAGTGACGATGGTCGACTGAAGACCGCCACCAACAACTCCGGAGGCATCCAAGGGGGAATCAGCAACGGCGAGCCGATTGTGATCCGGGTGGCTTTCAAACCTACAGCCACGATCCGCAAAGAGCAGCAGACCATCGATTCCGATGGCAAGGCCACCACACTTGCCGGGAAAGGACGGCACGACCCATGCGTTCTGCCGCGGGCCGTGCCAATGGTGGAGGCGATGGTGGCGCTCGTTCTGGCTGATCACATGCTGAGGCAGCAGGGGCAATGCAGCCTTTGGTGAAAACCACCCTCAGGTCAGCTCAAACGGAGCCCACCGCTGAACTGCCGTTAGAGCTGAGCGCGACTGCGAGCGCCTTCGTCTTTGCTGCGCTCCGGGTCCGTGTGCGGCGAGCAGGCTTTTTGCTGGCTTGACTCTTGGCTGAGGCTGGCTTCTTGGCAGCCATCGTTTTCTTCACCGTCCGACGGGCACGACCGGTTGTTCCACGGCTTCTATGACTCAATACCAGCGCCCACTCCTCATCACTGAGGGTGGAGGGCTTGCTGCCATGGGCATAGGAGAGCTTGGCCGCCTTCTCGATGTCCTTGATCAGATTCATCCAGGACGTAGCGAAGCGCTTGTCTGACTGAGATTTCGCACCGCTTTCAACCAGGGTCTCCACAACCCCTGCAGCCGAAACCTTCTTACGACGGCGATTAAAGATCTCCTTCTGAAGCTGAGCGATCAGGGCATCGGCCTTGTCGCTGAGCTTGATCGTGAGCTGCGACATGACGCAGTTGGATAGCTATCTCATCTGTAGCATCTTGGACGCACGACGACCAGTCGTTGATATCAACCCTGGCTTGTCGATTGGCGCAGCCAATCGACAAGCGCTTGGAGGGCGGGCGGCGAGCCCACCACCCTGCGGCCCAAGGCCACGGCGCCATGCCCAGCCTCCAGCCAGGTAGGGATGTCGCTCACCTCGAGTCCACCAGCTGCGATCACGAAGGGCAAGGGCCCGAGAGGTGCATGCAAGCGGCTCCAGTAGCCAGGTCCAAGGCTGGCAGCAGGGAACAGCTTGACGACACGACATCCAAACCGCATCGCCTGATGCACCTCCGTGGGGCTGAAGACCCCAGGCACCAACAAGACCCCAAGCGCCCTGGCCTGCTCCACAAGTTCCGGACACCAACAAGGCGCCGTGGCATAGCTGAGATCCAACCGCGAAAGATCGTTGAGGGCCTTGGAGGCCGTCACCGAGGCCACACCCAGATTCAGGCCAGGGCAATGGTCCTGAACCCGTTGCATGAACGCCATCCAACCCGGCTGGTCAAGCCAGGCAACCTCGAGATGGCGCAGTCCTGCTGCATGAAGCTGCTGCACTCGCTCCAACTCACCAGAACCGGAACCTGAAGCCGCGAGGTCGTCGAGCTCAGGCCGAATGACCAACAAAAGAGGCTGATGCCGCAAGGACGCCACCAAGAGCTCCTGCCGCACCAGCCAAGGGTTGGAAGATGAATAGAAATCAGACGTATTCAGCGACCCGGACGTCACGTTTGATCAGCAGCTCCTGAAGCTCTTCAGCATCAACAGTCTCCTGCTCGACGAGCATCTCCGCCAATTCATCTAGAACTGCTCTGTTGTCGACAAGAACCTTGGTGGCGCGTTTGTAGGCCACATCTACCAATTCTGAAACCTCTTTGTCGATCATCGCGGCGGTTTCCTCAGAGAAGTCACGCTCCGCGGCAATGTCGCGGCCAAGGAACATGCCACCCTGCGCACGCCCAAGAGCAACGGGCCCCAGCTCGTCGCTCATGCCGAAGCGAGTAATCATCTGTCGCGCCGTCGAAGCAACCTGCTGAAGATCGTTGGAGGCACCTGTGGTGACCTCGTCTTCTCCGTAGACAATCTCTTCAGCCACGCGACCTCCTAGGGCAACAGCCATCTGGTTCTGGAGGTAAGCCCTTGAATACAGGCCCGACTCCATACGCTCCTCACTGGGAGTGAAGAAGGTCAGACCGCCGGCGTTACCGCGGGGAATGATGGAGATCTTTTGAACCGGGTCATAGTCGGGCATCAGGGCACCCACGAGCGCATGACCAGCTTCGTGATAAGCGACCAAACGTGCGCGACGCTCGCTCATCACTCGGTCCTTCTTCTCAGGACCAGCCATGACACGCTCAATGGCATCACTGATCTCATCGTTGCTTACTTCGGTGAGTTCGCGACGAGCCGCAAGGATGGCTGCTTCGTTGAGAAGGTTCGCTAGATCAGCACCGGTGTAGCCAGGTGTCCGACGAGCAACCTTGTCAAGATCAACGTCTTTTGCCAGGGTCTTGCCGCGGGCGTGGACACCGAGGATTTGTAGGCGTCCGGAATAGTCGGGGCGATCAACGGTGACCTGACGGTCGAAACGTCCCGGGCGCATCAAAGCGGCATCGAGCACGTCCGGGCGGTTTGTGGCCGCCACGATGATGATGCCGGTATTGCCCTCGAAGCCATCCATCTCAGTCAGGAGCTGATTCAGCGTCTGTTCCCGCTCGTCATTGCCACCGCCAAGGCCTGCGCCCCGTTGACGACCAACAGCGTCGATCTCATCGATGAAGACGATGCAAGGAGCATTTTTCTTGGCTTGCTCGAACAGGTCGCGGACACGGCTAGCACCAACGCCAACAAACATTTCAACGAACTCAGAACCGGAGATCGAGAAGAAGGGAACACCTGCTTCACCTGCCACTGCCTTGGCGAGCAAGGTTTTGCCTGTACCGGGAGGCCCCACAAGCAGAACACCTTTGGGGATCTTGGCGCCAACGGCGGTAAAGCGATCTGGATTCTTGAGGAAGTCGACAACTTCGGTCAGCTCAAGCTTCGCTCCTTCAATGCCGGCCACGTCGGTGAAGGTCACCTGGGTGGAGGGCTCCATCTGAACCCGCGCCTTGCTCTTGCCAAACTGCATGGCAGGGTTGCCACCTCCCCCGCCTTGGGCGCGCCGGAAGAGGAAGAACAAACCACCAAGTAGGAGGATCGGGAAGATCAAACTTCCAGCAGCCTGTTGCCACCCGGGGGTCTGACGGGAGGGCTGCACAGCAATATCAACGCTGTGTTCAGTCAGCAGACCGAGAAGCTCACGATCGGGCGCAAGATTGACCTGGGCACGACGGCCGTCGTTTTCGACCACCTGGGCCGTGCCCTGGTCAGGAGAAATCAGCACACGGCTGATTTGGTCATCCCTCACCGCCTCAACGAACTCGCTGTAGCGGATGGTGTTCACCTGGGGCTGGCTGCCGCCACCACCACCAATGAACGCTGGTGCAATCACAACGATCGCCAAGACCAGAAGGGCCCCGAGACCGATATTTCGCCAACGCTTGTTCACAGGTCGCCTAGCAGATGAAGGAATGTTAAACCGGTTCTCACTCTTCAGGCGGCGCGGAGCACCTCAACCACGCTCTTAAAGGCGAACCACTCAGGAATCTCCTCGCCGCCGCGCAGCATTTTGCGGAACTGGGTACCGCTGAGCTTCTTCACGTGCAGGCCGCGGGCTTGAGCGTGCTCCGCCGTCACATACCCCTCTTCCTGGGTGTAAACGAGGTTTAGAGAAGGAACCGTTTCCATAGTGAGCTCGGGAGCACACTTCTTGGCGAAGTTCTGCGCGTCGTAAGGGCCGTAGAAGTCGTCACCGGTCAGAGACGATTTGCAACCGGCCATATCGCGGCCAATGATGAAATGCGTGCATCCGTAGTTCCGGCGGATGATCATGTGCTGGAGCGCTTCACGGGGACCTGCCATGTGCATCGCGTAGGGAAGATAGGCCCAACGAATGCTGTCGTTGTTCACCTCGGCCGCAAGACGCTCGTAGGTCTGGAAGCGAACCGAACCAGGGATGTCGTCCTGCTGGGTGGGACCACAGGTGGGATGAACGAGCACCACAGCGTTGTCACTCACGTTCTGTGCATGCAGGGCACGAGTGAACAATTCGTAGTGAGCGCGGTGGATGGGGTTACGGCACTGGAACGCCACCACGTCCTCACCTTCAGGCAGGCCTGCGCGAACTTCTGCCGGAGTCTTGCAGGGGAACACCCGCTCGGGCAGCGCAAGGCCCTTGAGGCTTCCACCGAGGTAGTAGCGCTTGCGCTCCATCGTGATCATCCGAACCGCAGGGTGCTCGATGGAGGTGGTGCCATAGCAGCCCTTGGCCTCAGCCACCTTGTTGGGCTCCCACTTGTCCTCAACCTCGAGCACTGCCAGTTCCTGGCCCTTGTAGGTGAGCAGCAGCTTGTCGCCAACCACAACATCATCGCGATCGGTGTCCATCACGATCGGCAGGCCAAACAGCTGCCCCGTGGCCAGACGATGGCCACTCACCACAGCGTTGTAGTCCTCCTGGTGCATGAAGCCACGCAAGGGTGAGAAGCCACCAACGCACAGCAGCTCCACATCACAGGCATTGCGATCAGAGCATTCGATCGTATTGGTTGCGGTGCCTTTGACAGCGGCACGCTCCGCGTCGGCCACCATCAGATCGACCAGCGTTCCGCCATAGGGAGCAATCACACCGGATCGCTGGGCGGGAGCGGAAGCACTGGCGGTCATGACTTCAAAGAAAGATCGGGCGATTCTCCCAGATCGCCAGAGGATTGCAACGGGTCATCAAAAAGGGGGCCTAAGCCCCCTGTTGCAACCTGTCGTGGTGAGCCTGATCAGGCTTCTTCTAGGCGGCCGTAGAGATCGCCAGTGATCTTGATGTCAACCACTTCACGACCACCCATGTCGGAGTCGGAAGGTTGGATGGCGCTGAACACTCCAGCGAATTCACCGGTTTCAGGATCCACTTTGGTGATGGAGAGGCTCATGGTTCCCACGCCATCGATGTAGCGCTTGTTGTTGTCCTTCTCGAGCTGCTCGTCATCACCTCCGAGTGCCACAAGACCCTGGGCGTACTGAACACCTGTTGTCAGAGCGCGACCCTTGGGATCGATGAAGTTGCTGGTGCGGTAGCTGGGGGTTCGATAAGTGCCCTCGAAGTCGGTGCTGGTGGTCAAAGCCGACCCATCAGCAGTTGCATTGAGTGACTTACTGGAGAAGGTGAAGGGGAACTCTTCGCCACCCGGCACGAGAACGGTGATCGGCTGGAAATCGATGCCACCTTTCTCCTGGAATTGCAGTCCAGATTCCGTCACTTTCAGATCTCCAAAGACGGAGTCGAGGCTGGAGGTGTAACGCGTCAGGATTTTGCCCTCAACGAACTCAGCCTGCTGACGAATGTTCTTGGGCTCTTCCTTGGCATAAACCTGTAAAGGGTGCATACAGATTTCGCGGAGTTCGTAGCTGCCACCAGCAGTCAGAGGAATCGAGCCACGAGCTGAGTCCCCGATCGTGGGGCAGTCATTGGCTTTGCCGGTGTTGTGAATGTCGTCGTAGGTCACGTTGGATCCACCACGCTGAATAGCTTCACTGTCGCCGCTGCAGGCCGTAGTGAAGAACGCGAGGCAGAGCGCCAGCACTACGGCCAGCAGAGGACGAATGCGCATGGAAAGAGCCAATCGGCTGAACGCTAAAGGGGACGGAATGCCGTCAGATCTGGATCTTACAGGGCGAAAAATGATGTCAGGGCTAGCCTTTTGCAGCTCTCAACAACTTGTCGAAAGCACGTGACATCAAACGATCCCGATTCGACCCAAGCTCGAATGGCTCCTGCACTAGCCGCTCTGGGCGAGCTGGCAGAGGAGTTGAGGGGGAATCCAGACGCACTGCTCACCCTGCTGCGTGAGCTTGAGGCACTGCATCGAGACGTTCAAGACGGTCCGTTTCGCCAGAGCCTTCCAGAAAACCGCCAGAAATTGTTCACACTTCTGCAGGGGATGGAGAAAAACGGCGGCTGGCCCTACATCCCCAGGCTTCAGCTGCGCACCTTCATCGACCTGCTCGGTCAGGACTCCATCGACGCCGCGGCCTGATCCCGAATCTTGATCAGAGCATCCAGTAACTGATGGGCAAGAGAAAGCTTTGCTGTCACGGGCAGCTCCCGTCTCCAGCCGTCTCCCAGCAACCAGCCTCCATTGGGTTGGTCCCCGAAACCCTGACCGTTACGGTCTACAGGATTCACCATCATCAGATCGCAGCCCTTTGCCAGTCGCTTGCTTTCAGCTCGCTCTAAGAATTGCGTGTCATCCCCAGTGAGCGCTGAAAATCCGAGAATCAACTGTTCAGGACGACGTTGGCGGGTGAGGTTCGACAGCAGATCAGGCACCTCATACCAACCAGAGGAGAGAACCTCCTTAAGCTCCAGCTTTGCCAGCTTGTTCGCAGGAGCGACCTCCCGGCGCAGATCGGCGACAGCGGCCGCCATCACGAGCACATCCGATGTGGGCTGCGCCAGCTGGAGAGCTGCGCTGAGCTCAGCGGCAGTCTCGACCGCAGTGCATTGCAATCCCTGAAGCCAGGCAACGGGAAGATCCAATGGGCCATGCACCAAATGCACGGTGGCTCCCCGAAACCGTGCCGCCTGCGCCAGGAGCACTCCCATTCGACCACTGCTGCGGTTGCTCAGAAAACGGGCCGGATCAATCGTCTCCTGGGTCGGTCCAGCCGAGACCAGTACAGACATGCCCGACAAATCGAGGTTAATGGCAGGAGCGCCAGGCCCTCGGCTGAACACGGACGCAGCCGCCAACTCAATCAAAAGTGGATCGGCCATTCGACCATCGCCGACGCTATCGCAAGCCAACAGACCTGACTCCGGAAACAGGGGGACCACCCGAGGGAAGTCTTGGATCTGCAGCCAGTTGCGCTGCACCGCAGGGTGGCGCCACATGGCCGTGTTCATCGCCGGAGCCGCAATAACCGGAGCTTCCGTAGCCAGCAGAACGCTGGCGAGCAGTCCGTCGGCTGATCCCTGACTCCAGCGGGCCAAACTGCTGGCACTCAGGGGCGCGACGATGGTCAACTCCGCCCACTCCGCCAACTCGATGTGCAGCGGCCTCGACGCGGCTGGGTTCCACTGGTCTGCCTCGAGGTAACAGCGATGACGACTCAGGCTGGCAAGAGCAACGGGGCTCACCAACGCGGCACCACTTGTGGTCACAAGACAGCGCACTTCTGCGCCGGCCTTGATCAGCGCGCTAACGAGCAATGGCGACTTAACAGCAGCAATACTGCCGCTGACGGCCACCAGCACACGCCGCCCGCAGAGTGGCGAGGTGTGCTCAGTCTTCATCAAAAGGTTCTTGATCCACCAAATGGTGGTAGGGAAGGATCAATTCGGGCCGATGGATGGCCAGCGCCCGAAGCAGGTGCCAATCCGACAAGCTGTCGAAAGGTGACGGGTAGTCGTCCTCTTCAAGCCGGCGGGCGAGCTCGGCTGTCGACTCCTCGTCAAAAGCCTCCAGCCGTTCCTGCGTGAGCATCGAGCAGTCCTCAGACGCCATTGCTTGCAGTTTGGCGCAGGCCGTGCCGGCTAGCGTTGGCCCTTCGGGGAATTAGCTCAGTTGGTAGAGCGCTGCGATCGCACCGCAGAGGTCAGGGGTTCGAATCCCCTATTCTCCACTGCACTTTGGCAGCGTCGTCTGCCACTGATTGGCCTGTTTGCCCTTGTGGTGTTCAGCACAGTGGCACGGCCGTCAGCCCTACTCACCTTTACGCTCCTCGCTACAGCCGGTGCAATAAGTCGCGCCCCATCACGCCGCACCTGACCCTCCATGAGGTAAAAGGGGATTATTAAGTCACCCCCGCAGCCGATGTCGCAATCGAAGCGCGAGCAGGTCGTGAGCCACCTGCGCTACATCCGCCAGGAGCTGCGTGAAATGCACCAGGGAGTGATGGAAGACGGTCTTCTCCCCGAAGCGGGCGAAGTTCGGGGTGTGATGGCACAAATGGAAGCGCTGCTGGAGCTCCTCGAAGGCAAAGCGTCCAGAAAAGCGAAAGCTGAGACCAAATAACTATTAGCGCAAGCCGTTGTCAAAGCCGCCGATTCTGGCTTTGCTGCGCCAATCCCCATCGCCTGGCCCGGGTTTTTTATTGAAATCTCCTATCCGTAGTGTCTGATGCCTGCAGATTGTCCATGGGTGGTGTAGACAGGTGATGGCAGGGGCATAGCCGGGTGATGGGGATCACACTGGTTTCAACCCTGCCTCTTCCCCCCTGAAACCTGTGCCGTGCGACGGCTTCAATCCACCCGGCTGCAAACCAATGTTGGTGCAGCAGTTCAAAGGCTGGATCACTGGGCGCGCAATCCTTGGCGGCGACTGTCCTTGCTAGCCCTTGCCGGGTTGATTGGTTTTTTGATCGGTAGCGCCATCACGTCGGTCTCAGGCGTTCTTGGTCAAATGGATCCCGTATCAGCACTCTTGGTTGTGCTGGGCACTGAACTCACGATTCGGCGGCGACGAAGTTCCGAGCCATCGCTGAAGCTGCCCCAACAGCTTCTGGATCTTGGTCGCATTGGCTTTCTCTACGGCCTCTTTCTCGAAGGGTTCAAGCTGATCTGAATCGTAACGGTTCAAATCAGACAAGAAAGAGTGCAATTCATACCCTTCGGAATGACTCCAACGGGCTGCTGCAGATGGCGGCCAACCATTGCTTTCTGGAGTTTGAACCGCCTGAGACGGCAGGGGTGCATGCCTGCAAAGCCTTGGCCAAGGCCGATGTGCGCATCAACCTGATTGACAAGCGCAACTTCAACCTGTTCCAACCCCTGCTGTATCAGATACCTACTGGATTGGATTGGTCTCAAGGAGTGATGTGGCCACCCCTCTGCAAGAAATGGTGGGCGAGCAAAACAACGTGTAGGTGCTGCTCGGAAAAGTCACCACGTTGAACCCCGAGGGCAAGCAGATCGTCTTCAATGGCAAGGCTACAGCTTCGACCATCTGATCCTGGCGGCGGGATCGGGCATCGATACTGCTAACGGGCATGCCGAGCCAGCATCTGGCCCTTGATGCTGAGGAGGCCCACTTTCCTGTGGCTAGCTGCAAAGGTCCTTCAATCGCCGAACCCGATGCCGCCCTCAAAGTAGCGATGAATTGCTCCGCACATCAACTAAGTGGCCTCCCTCAAACTCAGGAGCTGCTCGACACCAAGGAGGCCTCCGTGGCCGATTCGGAAGCTGCCATCAAATAGAGCAAAGCCATCCTGGTGGGAACGCCGTTCCTGACCTGCTCTTCTACCAGGCTGAGGCGCGGGTCATCCAAAAGCGACCCGCTCAATTCGACGCCGCGATTGACCGGGCCGGGATGCAGAATTGGAACGTTATGACCGCAGAGCTCCATGCGCTCGTGGCTCAGCCCGAAATCTCGGTGGTAGCGCCCCAGGCTGGTGAGCAACTGCTGGCCCATCCGTTCCTTCTGAAGCCGAAGTGTCATGACGGCATCGGCACCCGGCAGCGCATGCTCCAAGCGCCACGCCACGCTGACCTTGCCCCGTTGCGGCACCGGGTCCTTCAGCAGACCTGGGGGAGGAGCATCCACAAAGTCCGCAAAATCCTCCGGAACGAGGCTGGGTGGACCGCATAACACCACATCCGCTCCACAAGCCGTTAAAGCCCAGAGATTCGAACGGGCCACCCGCGAGTGAAGGATGTCTCCGACAATCACGATACGGCGTCCTTGTAGTGCTTCCGGCATGGGGTGCTGAGGTGAGAAATAGCGGGCAAGCGTGAGCAAATCCAGCAATCCCTGACTGGGATGGCTGTGGAAACCATCGCCCCCATTGAGCACAACGGTGCGCTCGCCCATCTGCTTTAGGTCCCCTGCCAGCTGCTGTGGCACACCGGTGGAACGGTGGCGGACCACCAGCACGTCGGCCCCCATGGCCACGTAGGTGCGCGCCGTGTCGAGAACGCTTTCCCCTTTGCTGAGCGAGCTGCTGGAGGGTGAAAAGCTCATCACATCGGCCGACAGACGCTTGGCCGCCAACTCAAAGCTGCTGCGGGTTCGGGTGCTTGGTTCAAAGAACAGCGTTGCCACCAAACGTCCCTGCAAGGCGGGAAGTTTCCGGGCACCGGTGATAGGTAGCGAACGAAAACGCTGGGCCAGCTCAAGCACGGCCGCAAAGTCTTCTCGCGAAAACGACGCGAGATCAAGAACATGTCGATGCGGCCAGCCACTCATGACGAGGGCTCCTGCGATAGCGACCAACACTGTGCCTTGGGCGGCATGCGATCACCCCTGGCTCGCCTGCTGACACTGCGACTGCTCCGCAGATACCAGCGCCATGGGGTTGCAGCGCCCTGGGAGATGCCGATCCGCGTGGTTGTCACAAGATCCTGGCTGGCAAACGTGTCTGACCTTGGGGCCATCCACACGTCATATTCGCCCGTCGCCGGGCGACTGTCATCACGGCGATCGAGCCCGAAACGGCGCGCCAACAGGCCAGGCCCTGCCGCGACCCGCTCCGGTTCATTGGGCAAAGCCACGGCACGCAGCAACACACCATTGGCCCAATCGCTCCTATCGGTGACAACATTCACGCAGTGGTGAATGCCATAGCTGACATACACATAAAAACGCCCTGGCTCCCTAAACAGGGTTTCGTTTTGGGGTGAACGGCGGCGGTAACCGTGACAAGCGGGATCGTCTTGGGAATAGGCCTCGGTTTCCACGATCACCCCCCAAAGCAGACTGCTGTCGTCTTGGCGTTTCACCAGCCTGCAGCCCACCAGATCGGGGGCCACGATCTGAGCTGGACGGGCAAAAAATTTGAGCGGCAGAGGAACGAAATCGATGACAGGCTGCCGACTGGCGGCCACGCTTGTTCCAGCTTGAACTTTGCAGGCTTTGGACAGCAACCTCCAGGCACGGCGCGACACGGTGTTTCTAGTGCTGGCAGGACTGTTCCTGGGGACCCTGGGGATGCTCAACATCCTGGGGCTGACTCGCTTCCTTCAACTGGGCAGCATTGGGGGCTGGCCGATCGTGGTGGCCGTGGGCGCATTGCCCTATCCGATCACATTCCTCTGCACTGATCTCATCAGTGAACTCTGGGGAGAACAGAAAGCCAATCAAGTGGTTTGGGTCGGGCTGCTGCTCAACGGCTGGGTGCTGCTGATCCTTTGGCTGGGTGGCGTGCTGCCCGGCATGAGCTGCAGCGATGACAGCACCTTTCGCACGATTCAGCAGCTCAGCTTCGGTTCGGTTGGCGCTTCGATGGTGGCCTACCTCACGGCGCAGTTTGTGGACGTGCGGCTGTTTCATTTCTGGAAACAGGTCACCAAAGGCAAAGCGCTCTGGCTGCGCAACAACGGCTCCACCCTGGTGAGCCAGTTGATCGACACCAGTGCAGTGGTGCTGATCAGCCATTACGGCGCACATGTGCTGCCTGTGCAGCCAGAACGATCCGTTCTGCCGCAGCTGATCAGCTTCATCGGCAGCGGTTATCTGTTCAAGGTTCTGGCGGCATTGACCGACACGCTTCCGTTCATCTGGCTCACGGGATGGCTGAAGGAGTGGCTGGACATACCTGGAGAAGGAAGCGAACTCACAACAGAAATCACTTCATCGATGCATTAGCGGCGCATCCACACCAAAATGAGTTCATTACAGCCCAGGTGATGGACGCAGCCACCTCCAGCTTCAACCTCGGTACTGTCCTTCTCGCCAGCATCGCGTTGTTCCCCTTGGCCTGCCTGTTCTTCGGGACCCGCGGCGGCTACTACAACACCGATCAGTACGACGGCAACGGGACCGCCCACTGATCAGCTGGGATTGAGCGATCATCAGCCCATTGCCTCATCCTGAATGACCGCTGCAACTCCAGGTCCTGTAGACAGCACGGCCGCCATTCGCCTCGCCCTGCGCAGCTGGCCTGAAGTGGAGAGCTACCTCGAGAGCTGCAAAGGTGTGATCATCCCACTGGGATCGACCGAACAGCACGGCCCCACCGGAGCCATCGGTACCGACGCCCTCACGGCAGAAGCAGTAGCCCTTGAGGTGGGACGGCGCACCGGCGTTTTGGTCACTCCAGCCCAGGCCTTCGGGATGGCGGAACACCACCTTGGTTTCGCTGGAACGATGAGCTTGCAGCCGGCGACACTTTTGGCCGTTCTGCACGACCTGGTGTTGTCCCTCGGCCGGCATGGCTTCGAACGGGTGTTCGTAATCAATGGCCACGGCGGCAACATTGCTACGGCCAAAGCCGCCTTTGCCCAGGCCCACGGCACCGCCACAACCCGCAATCTCCCCGTCGCACCCCAACTGCGTTGTCGTCTGGCCAACTGGTTCATGGCCGGCTCCGTGATGCGCCAGGCGCGTGATCTGTATGGCGACAAAGAAGGCCATCACGCCACCCCCAGCGAAATCGCTGTCACCCTCGCCTTGGAGCCGAGCCTGAAGAGCAAACATCGACCGCTGCCCGACCCTGCACCGGCAGGTCCCATTCATGGACCGGACGACTTCCGTCGCCGTCACCCCGATGGACGCATGGGGTCCCACCCATCCTTGGCCACCGCCCAGCATGGTGGTGCCTTGCTGGAGACAGCCGCCACCGCGTTGAGCGAGGATCTGCGCGTGTTCCTCGGCGAGTCATGAGCCAGATTTCTAGCGACGACGTCAGCAAGGTGGCCCAGCTTGCCCGCCTTGATCTGCCCGACGACAAAATTGCGACCTACACCGAGCAGCTCGAGTCCATCATCGAATACGTCGGTCAGCTCCAGAAGGTCGACACAGAGGGCGTTCCGGAAACTACCCGAGCCGTGGAGGTGACCAATGTCACCCGGGCAGATGGTGTGCATCCGACGCCCGTTCGAGAAGACATTCTCAACCAGGCGCCCCAAAGGGAGGGTGATTTCTTCCGGGTTCCGAAGATCCTGGCTGACTAAACACGATTCAACGAGACACCCAACGCTTGGGCTCGGTTTTGATCGCGATGCGGTCAACAAAACCGAGCCAGTGACGGCGCAGCCCACGTCCCGGCATGAACCGTGCAGCACGCCTCATTTTTCCGCTGCGACGCTTGTGGCTGCGAACTCCCACAAGGATGTCGTAAAGAAAGTTGTAGCCGTCCCGGCGGGTCTCAAAAATGCCCAACCGTTGGGGAGATCCCTTGGAATCCAGCAGAGGCTTGGTGGCCTCATAGGCCGATTTGTATTCAAACCAGGGAATGGAAGGCCAGAGGTGATGAACCAAGTGATAGTTCTGCCCCATGATCAGCCAATTCATCAACCTGCCGGGATAGATCCGGGCGTTCGTCCAGCGGTTGCGTGAGGTAAACGGCCGATGCGGGAGGTAGTCGAAGAACAGACCCAGCGTTACGCCGACCATTAAGGCAGGGGCAAACCAGCAGTTGAAGATGAACGGAAGGAAGTCAAAACGTGCCGCTGCCAGAACGATCACCACAAAGATGCTGCGTTCAAGGCCCCATTGCATCAACTCCCAGCGGCGCCAGAGGCACCGCTGAAAGAAAAACCACTCGTGATAAAAAAATCTTGGTGCGATCAGCCACAGCGGCCCGAACGTGCTGACGATGTGATCCGGGTCATTCTTCGGGTCATTCACATGGGCGTGATGCTCGAGATGCACCCGCGTGAAGACGGGAAAACTGAATCCGAGCAACAGCGCGGAGCCGTGGCCCATGGCCTGATTGATCCAACGGTTGGGATGAGCCGCGTTATGGCAAGCGTCATGAATCACCGTCCCTTCCAGGTGCAGCGCCAAAAAGCCCGTGCAAAGAAGCACCGGCAAGGGCAAAGCCGCCACAAACCAGCCCCAGATAGTTAGAGCCGCCAGGGCATAACCGCCAAGAAAGAGACCGACGGTGGGGTTCCAGAAAGCCGGTGGGTCAACGAATTCGCGCGGAACAGAACGGTAGCCCACACCAACCGGACGAGGCTGCTTTTGTTGAGCAGTGCTCTGATGCATCCGGAGTTCAGGCAAAAAGTCTGTAACGATCCCGAACTACGGTAGAGAAAGGAATGCCCACCGGGGGACTTGAACCCCCACGACCAAAGCCACTGGTACCTAAAACCAGCGCGTCTACCAATTCCGCCAGGTGGGCGATGCGCTGAGTTTAGAGATCGCACCAGAATGGGTGCAGACCGCCTCACCAAGGATGCTCGCGACCCTCAGCGGCGATCTCTGCCTCCTTTTTGGCCTGGCACTCCTGCTGCTTCCCCTTCTGGCCGTTGAACTCAGCCGTCCCCGCGATGGTGTTTGGGGCGCTGTGGTGTTGCTGCTGGGCCTCGTGCTGGTCACAAGCACTGACCGGCTGCGGGGGGCGCCGATGCTTGCGGTTCTCTGCGCCGGATTGTTGATCGCACGCTTGGGCTCCGAGGTCGGGCAAGCCCGGTGGAACAGTCTCAGCGAAACCGAGCAGCAGCGGTTCACCTCGCTCAACCATTGGCGCACCAACCTTCAACAATTTCTGATCACCACGTGCCGGGTGGGCGATGGCATCAGCGGCATTGCCAAACAACTCAAACCGGCAGGGAAATCAGGGGTCAAGGGCAAAAAATGGGTGCGTCCCATATCCCCTGAAACGGATACCGCAAGCGAGAGTTCATTAGAAGAAGCAGCCGAGGTCACATCACCAGAGGGCGAAGACTGATAATCCCGGTGCCAGAGCAGGGACCCCGTGAGCAAGGAGAAGCGCGATGCTGCCGCCGAGGAACGTCCCTCCTACAAAGACACGCTCAATCTGCTGCAGACGGGATTCGGCATGCGCGCCAATGCCGTGCAACGGGAACCTGAACTGCAGGCCTTCTGGAAGGACCAGGGCATCGATGGAGAGCTGGGCCTCAATAACAACGGCCCAACCTTCACCCTCCACGACGGCCCGCCCTACGCCAACGGCGCTCTGCACATGGGGCATGCCCTTAACAAGGTTTTGAAGGACGTCATCAACAAATATCAGGTTTTGAACGGGCGGCGGGTGCGCTACGTGCCGGGCTGGGACTGCCACGGCCTGCCGATCGAGCTCAAGGTGCTGCAGTCGATGGATCAGGAGCAGCGCAAGGCGCTGACACCGATCAAGCTGCGCAAAAAGGCCTCCGCTTACGCCCGCAAGCAGGTGGATGGCCAGATGAAAGGCTTCCAGCGCTGGGGCATTTGGGCTGACTGGAAGCAGCCGTATCTGACACTGCAAAAGGAGTACGAATCCGCCCAGATTCGCGTGTTTGGCGAGATGGTGCTCAAGGGGCACATCTACCGGGGCATGAAACCGGTGCACTGGAGCCCGAGCTCTCGCACAGCCTTGGCCGAGGCCGAATTGGAGTACCCCGACGGCCACACCAGCCCCAGCGTCTACGCCGCCTTCCCAGCGGTGGAGCTGCCGGGAGCGCTGCGGGATGCGCTCAAGGTGGAAGGCCTGGAACTTCCCACCGAGACTGACGCCCTGGGGCAGGCCCTGCAGGTGGCGATCTGGACCACTACACCCTGGACCTTGCCAGCCAACCTGGCTGTGTCGGTGAACGAACGGCTCGACTACGCCTTGGCCGACGACGGCGAAGGGCGCCTGCTGCTGGTGGCTGCCGATCTGATCGAGACTTTGAGCAGCACCCTGGAGCGCCCGCTGACCCGTCGCGCCACGGTGAAGGGCGCCCTGCTCTCTGGTATGGCCTACCGCCACCCGCTCCTGGACCGCACTAGTCCGGTGGTGATCGGCGGCGAGTACATCACCACCGAATCGGGCACAGGCCTGGTACACACCGCGCCCGGTCATGGCGTCGACGACTTCCACACCGGCCAGAAGAACGGCCTGCCGGTGCTCTGCCCCGTGGACGAAGCCGGCAACCTCACCGAAGAAGCCGGGCCATTCGCAGGCCTGAACGTACTCAAGGATGCCAACCCCGCAATCATTGAAGCGCTGAAGACCGCCGGGGCCCTGCTCAAGCAGGAGGCCTATGGCCACCGCTATCCCTACGACTGGCGCACCAAGAAACCCACTATCTTCCGGGCCACAGAGCAGTGGTTTGCCTCTGTGGAAGGGTTCCGCCAACAGGCCCTTGATGCAATCGCTGCGGTGGAGTGGACCCCAGCCTCCGGTCGCAACCGGATCGAATCGATGGTGAAGGAGCGGGGCGACTGGTGCATCTCCCGCCAACGCACCTGGGGCGTGCCGATCCCCGTCTTCTACCACCGCAGCAATGGCGAGGTTCTGCTGAACGCCGAAACTCTTGATCACATCGAAGGACTGATAGCCGAACACGGTTCCGACGTCTGGTGGGAAAAAGACGAAACGGATCTGCTGCCGCCCGCCTACGTCGACCAGGCCAATCAGTGGTGCAAAGGCACCGACACCATGGATGTGTGGTTCGACTCCGGCTCGAGCTGGGCCGCTGTCGCCAGTCAGCGGGACAACCTGAGCTATCCCGCTGACCTCTACCTCGAAGGGTCCGATCAGCACCGGGGCTGGTTCCAGAGTTCACTGCTCACCTCGGTAGCCGTCAATGGCCACGCCCCATACAAGCGGGTACTCACCCATGGCTTCGCCTTGGATGAGAAGGGCAGAAAGATGAGCAAATCCCTCGGCAATGTGGTCGACCCGATGGTGATCATCGAGGGGGGCAAGAACCAGAAACAGGAACCGCCCTACGGCGCCGACGTGCTGCGACTCTGGGTGAGCTCGGTGGATTACTCCGCCGATGTGCCGATCGGGGCCGGGATTCTGCGCCAGCTGGCGGATGTGTACCGCAAGGTGCGCAACACCAGCCGCTATCTGCTTGGCAACCTGCACGACTTCAATCCAGTAACCGACGCTATCCCCGTTGCGGAACTGCCGTTACTGGACCGCTGGATGCTTCAGCGCACGGCCGAGGTGATGGACGACATCACAGAAGCCTTCGAAAGCTTCGAGTTCTTCCGCTTTTTCCAGCTGCTGCAGAACTTCTGCGTCACCGATCTGTCGAATTTCTACCTCGACAGCGCCAAGGACAGGCTCTACGTGAGCGCTCCCCAGGACAAGCGCCGGCGTAGCTGCCAGACCGTAATGGCCCTGATCATCGAACGCCTTGCCGGTCTGATCTCTCCAGTGTTGTGCCACATGGCCGAAGATATCTGGCAGAACCTGCCCTATCCCGTCAAAGAAACCTCGGTCTTCCACCGCGGCTGGCCGACTGTGCCAGCCGACTGGCGTGATGCTGCTCTGAGCGCTCCGGTTCAAGAACTTCGAGAGCTCCGCGCTGCCGTCAACAAAGTCTTGGAAGACTGCCGCGGCCGTCAGGAACTCGGCGCATCGCTGGAGGCAGCCGTGCGGATTGACGCCCGCCGCCCGGAACTCCAAGCCGCTCTGTCCTGGCAAAGTAAGACAGGGGATGCAGAGGTGGACGGCCTCCGCGACTGGCTGTTGGTCTCACAACTGCAGATCGGTGGCGAGCCCTGGGATGAACTGCTGGCAAGTCAGGACGACGACCTTGCCGTGATCGAAGTGAGCAGGGCAAGGGGAACCAAATGCGAACGCTGCTGGCATTACGAGAGCGATGTGGGTCAGCACCCAGACCATCCCCACATTTGCGGACGTTGCGTTGGCGTACTGGAACGCCGAACTCACCAACTGGCCTGAGCCAGGAGGTCCTTCAGTGGCATCGGTCCAGCCAACACAACCTCCTGGCTGGGCAACAAGGGCCCCTGCAGCAACTCGGCCTGATCTAAGCGTGTTCCCTCAGGGAGAACAGAGGCATCTGGGTCGAATGCCGTTGGATGCGTAGTGCTGCTGCTGAAACCACGGAAGATCAGTAACTCAAAGGGCACCTCACCCACCTGACCCCGTAACCGAACAACCCACTGCGTATGCAGCCGAGTGCGCTCCTCCAGTGCCAGAACCAACTCCTGGTCTGTCATCAGAAATCGCCCGCCACGCGTCCGTAACGGGGCAGACGCACCAATAGCCACTGCAGAAGACCGGCCAGATAGGCCACCAGGGCGACGTAACCCACAAAGGCGGCAACGGCCTCCGTCCACAGGCCACCAAACAGAAAATTAAACATCGTGGCCGCCAGGCCATGGATGCCCTGGGGAGCCTCCAGCCAGGTGAGGCATGCTGAGGACTCCAACTGTTGCATGCAGCCCAAACCCGTAACGCTCATTCCCAGGCTGAGAAGGCCAAAACCACTGAACGCCCAACGCCACACCTTCACCGCCAGGGGCAGCGGACGCCAGGACGGTTGGTCGGCCAGTTCTTCATTGATGTCGACCCAGAACCAAAGGCTGATCCCCATCAACACCGGTGCGACAACCGCCGTGGCGTAGCCCAGGGGGCGCTGATCCGTCAGCAGCAGCAGACTGATCGCCATCAGGCTGGCCACTTTCCAGTAGATGGCGAGCAGCCGCAGCACCATCGACTCGCGACGCCAGGCCGACCAGATCAACAGGAGTAAAGGCACACCCACAGCGAAGGTGGCGGCCATGCGGTAAATCAGCCACACCAGAGCGCGGTACGTGAGCTCGTTCACTGGGGACTGTCACAGTGCCGCCATTATCAACATCCCGAGCTGAGCTCCAGGGTTGATAGGGTCCGCTTCATGGCACCGTTCGCACCGTTCAGCTGGTTCCGATCCGGAGGCTCCGATGCCAGTTGCCGGACAGGACTTTCCGCCAAAGCATCTCTGGATGAAGCCGTGCGGGATGTGGTCGAGCAACTGGGTCGACCCAGGGGCGAAGCCGATCTCGCCCTCGTCTTCGCCTCAACGGGTTACGCCACAGACCTGCCGCGGCTGCTGCCAATGCTTCGCGCCCAGATCCGCGCGAAGCATTGGATTGGATGCACAGGGGGAGGGGTGGTCGGCACCCGCGGCGACGGCAGTGCTTCGGAACTGGAGCAAACGCCGGCTTTAAGCGTGACGACGCTTTCCTTGCCGGGGGCCTCCATCGACACCCAACACCTCAGCACGGACGAGCTGCCTGATCTGGATGGAGCCGCTCAGAAATGGCAGGACTGGGTCGGCATCAGCCCCGACGACGCACGAAGCCAAATTCTTCTGATCGACCCCACTAGCAGTGGGATCAATGATCTGATCAGCGGGCTGGACTATGCCTACCCAGGGGCAGAGAAGATTGGGGGGGTCGCAGCACCCCACAACAGTCCGCACGGATCGCTGCTGATGGATCACCGCGTCGTCACCGGCGCAGTGGTCTGTTCCATCGGGGGAAGCTGGCGACTCGAAACGGTGGTGGCGCAGGGCTGTCGCCCCATAGGCCCCGTCTTTTCGATCGAGCAGGTGCAGCGCAATGTGCTGCTGGAACTAAGTGATGGCAGCACCAAAGCCAGCCCCATCAATTGCCTCCAACGGGTCCTGGCCGACCTCAGCGAACGGGAGCGCGAGCTGGTGCGTCACTCGCTGTTCCTCGGAGTCGAACGCAGCAGCCTGCGGCTGAGTGGCGATGGTGCAGCGTCAGAAGCCAGTGCTTTCCTGATGCGCAACCTGATCGGTGTTGATCCCAACAATGGCGCCGTGGCCGTTGCTGAGCGGGTGCGTGCCGGCCAAAACGTGCAATTTCATCTGCGTGAAGCTGCCGCCTCCCAGGACGAAGCACTTGCCTTACTCAAAGCAGCGACGGCTGATTCAGGCGACAATATCCATTTCGGACTGCTTATGGCCTGCATGGGACGGGGGCAAGGGCTTTTCGGTCGTGCCGATGGCGACATCAGCCTGGCGCGCCAACTGATGCCAGTCCTGCCCGTAGCAGGAGCGTTCTGCAACGGTGAGATCGGACCCATAGGAGGGACGACGCATCTGCATGGCTACACCGCATGCTGGGGCTTGCTGCGCCAGGACCCCGTCAGCGGCTCTGACAATCTCAGTTGAACCGGATCGCACCGCCTCGGAACCTTGCGTCAACATGTCAATCCCCTCAGCAGCTTCTTTCAGCTTCCGCTGGAACTACCGCGACCCGAGGAACTGTTCCGCGTTCTTGATCAGCCAATTCATCTTGATATCGGCTGCGCCCGTGGACGATGCCTGCTCGGACTGGCCGAGCGTGATCCCCACTGGAACCATCTCGGAGTTGAAATCCGTCGGCCCCTGGTGACCTCAGCCGATCGAGATGCACTCGCCTCTGAGCACGGCAATGTTCGGGTCCTGTTCTGCAACGCCAACATCAGCCTGGAAAGCTGGATGAAGGCCCTAAAACCAGACTGCCTGCAGCGGGTCTCCATCCAGTTTCCTGATCCCTGGTTTAAACGGCGGCACCGCAAGCGCCGGGTCCTGCAACCAGCGCTGCTCCTCGCCATTGCAAAAGCCCTCCAGCCAGGCCGTGAGCTGTTTCTGCAAAGCGATGTTCTCGACGTGATTGAGCCGATGGTGACCCTCACCGAACTAAGCACCTGTTTTGACCGCCCCACAGACGATCAACGTCCCTGGCGCGCCAGCAACCCGCTTTCGGTTCCCACGGAACGAGAGCGCTACGTGCTCGAGCAAAACCTCCCCGTCTACCGGGTGCTTTACCGCAGGAACCAGAGTCCACTTCCTTCCGTGTCAGATCTGGAACAGCGTTGGAAGGAGATCGATAATCCGGCGGAAGCACTCACCACCTGAAGCCCCACAATGGCCTCTGCGGATGCAACCCAGGCGGCGAACGGTGGTCCACTACTGGCGCGCTGGCAGGGGCTGATTAGTCCGGATCAGGCGGTGCTGAAACGCCTGGAAGGGCTGGCTGGGCTCCTCCTACTGGTGTTGCTCACAGGTCTTCCTCTGTTTACACGCACAGGCCTGGCCCTGGTGATTGCAGCCTGCGGCGCTCTGTGGCTGCTTTGGTGCCTCTGCAGTACGCCACGCCGCATTGGGGCCATCACGCTGTGGCTGATGCTTTTTTTTGCCATCGCAATTGTGGCCACGGGTTGTTCGCCGGTTCCGATCGCAGCCAGCAAAGGCCTGATCAAACTGCTCAGCTACTTGGGCGTTTATGCCTTGCTCTGCAAACTGCTGCTGAGCAATGAACGATGGTGGGACCGGCTGGTCGCCGGACTGCTGAGCGGCGGCCTGCTCAGTAGTGTTTTGGCCTTGCGACAGCTGTATGCCTCCAGCGAGGAACTAGCCGGTTGGGCCGATCCGAATTCCATCAGCGCCGGCACCATTCGGATCTATGGCCCCCTGGGGAACCCCAATCTCCTGGCGGGTTACCTGCTACCGCTGATTCCCTTCGCAGCAATCGCACTGGTGCGCTGGCTTGGCGTAGGAGCCAAGCTGTTTGCCGGCACCACGTTGGTTTTGGCGGGAACAGCCACGCTGTTCACCTACAGCCGCGGCGGCTGGCTGGGGATGATTGCTGCCGTCGGCGTGCTGCTGCTGTTGCTGCTGCTGCGCTGGACCCGCCACTGGCCCCTGATCTGGAGACGTGTTGTGCCCCTTGCCGTGCTGCTTATTGGAGCCGCTTGTCTTGTGGTGGCAGCCACCCAGATCGATCCCATCCGCACGCGCATCACCAGCCTGCTGGCGGGACGGGGGGATAGTTCCAACAATTTCCGCATCAACGTCTGGATGGCGGCCATCAAGATGGTGCAAGACCGTCCCTGGCTGGGGATCGGCCCTGGCAATGCGGCTTTCAACAGCATTTATCCCCTCTACCAGCAGCCGAAGTTCAACGCCCTCAGTGCCTACTCCGTTCCCCTGGAGATCCTTGTGGAAACCGGCATTCCTGGGCTGCTGGCCTGCCTAGGATTACTAGCAAGAAGCCTGAGGCAGGGCCTGCAGCAACTCCACGCAGAAGCTCCAAGAGCCTTGGCAGCGATCGCCAGCCTTGCTGCCATCGCTGGCATGCTGATGCAGGGCAGCACCGACACAATCTTTTTCCGCCCCGAAGTTCAACTGATCGGCTGGTTTGCGCTGGCCACCCTGGTGAGTCGACCCGGCGAATCATGAGGCTGCTCGCAGGATTCGATGCCGGACAGACGCACACCCGCTGCCGGCTCAGCATGGTCCAAAAAGGCTTGCATCAGCCTGTTGGCGAAGGCGAGGGGCCCGGCATCAGTCACCTGGATGCTCCCGGGGGTGAGGAACGTTTTCTCGAAGCAATCCGCACCAGCGCCCAACTCGCGCTCAGGCATCACCCCAGTGGCGTGATCCAAGCGGCCGTTGTCGGAGCCAGCGGCATCGAGCACGGAACAACGTTGCAACAGCGCGCTGAACGTTTGGTGGGTCAAGCCCTGGCCATAACCGATGACAGAGGACTGGGTAAGGTGATTGTCACCGGAGACGAACGCACGGCCTTGCGAGGTGCGATCCCTGAAGGTGCGGGAATCCTGGCAATCAGCGGTACAGGAATGATCGTGCTTGGCCGAGGAGAGAACGGCCATGAACACCGCTGTGGCGGCTGGGGATGGCTGCTCGATGGAGCTGGCTCGGCCTTTGACATCGGCCACCAGGGATTGCAACTGACCCTGCGCATGATCGATGGGCGCCTTCCCGACCATCCCCTGCGCCTTCAGATCTGGAATCAGATGGGGTGCGACAGCCACGCCGCGGTAAAAGCCCGGGTGGTTCAGCACGACTTCGGCACGGCGGACTTCGCGGCCTTGGCTCCGCTGGTGGTGGAGGCAGCAGCCCTGGGCTGCACCAGCGCGGAGAAGATCATTGAGCGATCAGCAGCAGCCCTCTCCAGCTGCATCAGCTCCGTGGCCCAGCAACTTTCACTTCGTTCCCCACTGGTGGTCTGCCAAGGGGGATCGATCACCCATCTCACGAGGTTCCGCAAGGCCGTGCAACAGGCCATCCGTCAGTCGATTCCGGAGGCCCGCTTGGGCAAGGCCAAGGGCGATGCCTGTGATGGCGCCCTCCTGATGGCAGAGGCCTTGTCCCTTAGGCAGCGTTGAGATTCTCCTCGGCAACGCCGGCCAGATACCCCGTCCAATGCTCCACAGCTGCCGACTGCTTGGCTTCCACCATCACCCGCAGCACAGGCTCCGTGCCACTGGCTCGCACCAAAATGCGACCGGTCTTGCCCATGGACTGCTCAGCTGACGCAATGGCGTCAGTCAGAGCGGTGCAAGCGCTCCAGTTCTTGCGACGCGAACGGTCCATCACCCTCACATTGACCAATTTCTGCGGATAGGCCTGGAAACTGCGGTCCAACCAATCGCTGAGGGTGATGCCTTGGGCATGGCACAGGGTGGCCAACTGAATAGCAGTCAGAACACCATCTCCAGACAGCCCATGGGAGGCCGAAAGGATGTGGCCGGACTGTTCTCCACCGAGGGCCGCGCCACTGGCCACCATCGCGGCATGAACATGCTGATCTCCCACCGGCGTGCGATCGAGGGTGCCGCCCCGCTGCTCCCAGGCTCGCTCGAAGCCGAGGTTCGACATCACAGTGGCCACCAATCGCTGGTCGGGGAGCGCCTGCTGATCCTGCAGCACTGATCCCCAAAGGAAGAGCACATGGTCGCCGTCGATAATGCGACCGCGCCCATCCACCGCCAGCATCCGGTCGGCATCACCGTCAAAGGCAAACCCCATCGTCGCTCCGCGCTCAATCACAGCTCGCTGCAGGGGTTCCAAATGGGTTGATCCGCAAGCCACGTTGATGCGGGAGCCATCAGGTTCCCCATGGAGAACGGCGATATCAGCCCCCAAGGCACGGAAGGCATCCGCACCACAGGCTGTCGCGGATCCCCAGCAGAGGTCCAAAACGATAGGAACGCCGTCAAGTCGGCGTTCAGCGACCGAGTGGTGCAACACCTCCCTGTAGCCATTCAGGAGATCGGCGCTGGATCGCGCCACGCCGCAGCGAAATGCTCCCTGCTCAACCGTGGATGTCTGCCCCTTCAGACCGGCTTCCACCTGAGCCTGACGTGGGGCACTGAGTTTGGCGCCATTGGCCCCAAACACTTTGATGCCGTTGTCCGCAGGGGGGTTATGGCTGGCGGAGACCATCAAGCCACCGGCGGCACCCAGTTGGCGAATCAACAAAGGAACCGCCGGCGTCGGGCAGAGACCCAGGGTCCACGCATCGCGCCCGGCCGCCGTCAAACCGGCTGTCAGGGCCGACACCACCATGCTGCCGCTGGTCCGGGAGTCCATCCCGATCAGAACAGGACCTTCCGCCTGCAGAACCCGGCCAACCCAATAGCCCACCTGGAGACACAACGCGGGGGTGAGAACCGTGCCGGCGAGCCCACGGATCCCATCGGTTCCAAACCCTGGCGCAGCGTCACCGAGAGCGGGGCCGATCGGGGAACACGCCTTTTGAACCATGGGTCTCAATCGTGGACAGCACCATAGGAAGCACCTCTGACACTGATTCCCAGGGACGTGACAGGTGCAGCTCTGCCCTCCACGGTCCTCGGCCGATCAAAGCCTCGCCATCGGCCTGTAGAGCATCAGAATGCTGCCAGCTCCAGTTTGGGTGTGCAGGCAGGGCCGCGAATCGGAACGCTGCTGCTGCTGTCAGTTGCTGGCCTGAGTGGGTTGGCTGCCTGGGGCGGGCAGCAATTGCTGAACAAGCAGCATCAGGGCCTCACACCTGAGGCCTCGCAGGCAAGGCTTTGGCAGCACTACCGCTGGGCCATCGATCCGCAGACCCGTCGAGAAGCCGCCTTGTTGATGGTGGCCAGGGATGGGGCACCGGAACTGCTCCATGGCCAAGGCTGGGGGCGCGATCCGATTGCGGCCGTGGTGCTCGAACGGGCAGCCCTCACCGCGGCCGCCCAGGGCAAGACATCGGACGCCTCAAAGACCTGGCAGCTCCTGTTGGATCGCTTTCCCGAATCACCCGGCTCCGCCTGGGCTCGCTTGGCTCTTGGCAACAAGAATCCCGTTCTTTATCAACAGCTGCTCCAGCAACAACCCGCGCACCCAGCAGCAATGACCTTGGCGGCTAGGGATGGGTCCGAAGCGCTGGGAAGCCATCAAGGGGCCCTGCACCTGGCCCAATGGAATGCTCTACGGCCCGGCGCCCTGGAACTAATGCGTGACGCCTGCAAAGCCACAGGGGCGCAGGCGCCAGAGCCCGACCAGCGCCAAACCTTGGCGCAAGCACTGGCGAAACGAGGCCATGCCGAAACCGCACTGGCCTGTCTCCAGGAGCTCGATGCCGCACCCGAGACCCAGCTGGCCATCGGTCGTTCCCGGCTGCTGAATGGCGACCCTGACTCGGGCACTGCACAGCTGCTGACCCTGACACAGACCCATCCAAACCATCCCGCCAGCCTTGAAGCGGCGCGGATCTTGAGCGAACCGCTCTATCCCGAGCCTGGGGTGCTGGATGCTTTACCAGAGGCAATTGAAAAGCGCTCAGCCGCCGTTGCCGCGGCCCGCGTACGACTCGCCGGCGGCGATGGGGCGGATGCCGCCATTAGCCACTGGCCCAACGACCCCGACATCTGGCAACTCCAATGGGAGCTTGCCCGCGAGGCGTTTCTCGCTGGGGATTGGAATCGTGCCCGCGACTTGCTGGACCGCCGCCAAGAGGATGGGCCCCTGCCTCCTCCATTGGAGGCGCGACGGCTGTTCTGGCTGGGGCGCAGCCAACAGGAACTCGGTGATGTGGCAGAGGCAGAACGCACCTGGCGCCGCCTGATCGGGGCCTTCCCCGCTGGCTACTACCGGTGGCAAGCCATGGAGCACCTGGGAGTTGCCGAACCCCTGGCGCTGCGATCCCCAAACCCGCAGGAACACCAACCAACCTGGCAACCCCTCGATAGCCAAAACGGCCTGGTGAACGAGCTTTGGCGCCTGGGCCAGGTGCACGCCGCCTGGGAGGCCTGGCAGGCCCAAGGAAATCCTGAAATCATGCCGCCACCCGAGGAACGTCTCGCCGAGGGCAGGCTGCGGCTGGCCGTTGGAGACACCTGGCTGGGGCTGGATCAGCTCTGGTGGCTCAGCCTCCGCTGGCGTGATCCCAGCTGCCTCCAAAAGAGCCTTCTTCATCGCAGCCAATTCCCTCGCCTCTTCGAGGCTGAGATGCAGACAGCGGCAGAGCGAGAAGGCCTTCAAGTCAATCTGCTGCGAGCGATCGCCAAACAGGAGTCACGCTTCGCACCTGGAGTCGTCTCCCCTGCTGGGGCCGTTGGCGTGATGCAACTGCTGCCCTCAACGGCCACGGAGATGGCTGACGCACCAACCAGCACGTTGATGCTGAAGGATCCCGGCGATAACATCAAACTGGGCTCTCGGTACCTGAACCAATTGCTGGAGCGATGGGACAACGACCCCTTTCGCAGCATTGCCAGCTACAACGCCGGTCCCGGTGCCGTGGCGTCTTGGGCGCAACCCCCGAATGCCGATGATGCAGCGCTCTGGGTGGAACAGATTCCCTACCCCGAGACACGTTTCTACACTAAGAAAGTGCTTGATAATCTGCTGGGTTACCTAGGTGGTGATCAACCCTTCTGCGAAGAGGCTGACGGGGGGATGCGGCAAAAGCGTGCCAGCGAAAATGCCACTGATTACTACCAAACTCATCAAAAGTAGGCAGATCCCAGGAGCGGGCCGAACACCGATGCGGATGAAATCGAGCCTGGCCAACAGCAATGATGAAGCCAGGATTAGTACGTTAGCGAGCACATTGAGCTTCAACAGGTATATGCCTCCGGTGATCACCACCAGCAGCGTGACCACCAACGTCATCACCCTGCTTGATGCCATGAGCAAAGACACCTGTCTTAAAAGCAGATCCGGCATCGTGCAGAAGACGACAACCACCTGGGCCTGCATCAGCACGAGGCACCAGAACCAGGCCGCACTCATTCCGTAGAGAGAGGTGAAGCCGGGCTGAACAATCTGCCCATGGTTGCCGAGAACAACCGCAACGAGAAACAGCACCGTCAACAACGGCGCCCGAACTGGAAGGCTCAGCAGTCGCAGAATTGGCATGGATGCAAGCTAGCCGCGGGCTTTCGAAGAAGCTGCCAAAGTGATTGCTGCGGTTGAAGTGCGATGTCAGGCACCCCGGAATCTTCGCCCCTGGGCACGACACAGCGATGGGTACTGGTGCTGATCGCAGTAGCTCTGGCCGTTGGCTTGGTCATCCTGCGCGGTGGCATTCAGAGCGAAAGCCCGATGGAGCAGCTGGCGAGACGATCCCTCGACCCGCAAATAGCGTTAACGAATGGACGGCACACGCTGATCGAGTTCTACGCCGATTGGTGCCAGGTTTGCAGGGAGATGGCGCCCTCAATGCTGGACCTGGAGAAACGATCCCGGGATCGACTCGATGTTGTTCTCGTGAACGTCGACAACCCGCGTTGGCAAGATCTCGTTGATCGCTACGACGTCAACGGCATCCCCCAGTTGAATCTATTCAACGCTGAAGGAGAGCCAAAGGGGCGATCCCTCGGTTTGCGCAACGCTAAAGAACTAAAGCTGCTAACCACAGCACTGCTCGAAGATCAGCCGTTGCCTGCCTTGCCTGGTGTCGGCAACATCAACGGACTGCTGACGCCCTCCTCCGCAAGCAGTGCTCTAGCAGGTGACCCCATTCCAGCCACGGCCGGGCCCCGCAGCCATGGTTGACACGCCTCGCCATGATCACCACAACTGGTCACTCTGACGCTCCCATGGACCGCTTTCGGGTCGATCTGATCGCAGCTACGCCGAACCCGCAGCAATGTGTATACGCCGCCATGCACCAGGACTACAGCGAAGGGTTTGTGGCCGGTGATCGTGCGGATTGGCCCGATGAACAACGTGCCGGAGAGATCTGCGTCAAACGTCTGCTGTCTGGTGAACGCGGTCACTACGGCCCGATGGAGCATGCCCAGATCGTGCTGAATGTGGGCTGGTTCCCGCACTCGGTGATGCAGCAGGCCCGCACCCACAGGGTTGGGGTGAGCTTCGATGTGCAATCGATGCGCTACACCGGAGAACGTATCTGCCGTGCAGCGGATGGAGCCCTGGACCTGGAGGATGTGTTTTATCTGAGGCCAGTCGGCGAGTACAGCGATCGGCAGGGCAAGAGGTACACCTACACCGAAGCGCTGCGTCATCAAGATCTCGATCTATGCCGAAGCGCCGCCGAGCGCTACAGGGATCTACTAGAGGCAGGCTTCGCCGAAGAGCACGCCCGCGGCATCCTTCCCTTCGACTACCGCCAGCATTTTGTTGTGAGCTTCAGTCTGCGGGCATTCCTGCACTTCATGGATTTGCGGGCCAAACTCGATGCCCAACTGGAGATCCGCCAGCTTTGTGATCTGATGTGGCCCCATATGGTGGAGTGGGCCCCTGAATTCGCAGCTTGGTATGAAAAAAGCAGGCTGCACAGAGCGCGTCTGGCCCCCTAATCAAGCGAACTCTAGACCTTAGCGAGTGTTACCCGTTCCGGCTGATGCTGGTACTTGCCTTGACGATCGCTGTAGGTGGTTGAGCAGGGATCACCCTCAAAAAACAGCAGCTGACAGATGCCTTCATCGGCATAAATCCGGCAGTCAGCACCGGAGCTATTGCTGAATTCAAGGGTGAGGTGGCCCTCCCAGCTCGCTTCTGCCGGGGTGGTGTTCACGATAATTCCAAGGCGGGCATAAGTGCTCTTGCCCAAACAGATCACGGTGATGTTGGGGGGAACTCGCAACTTCTCCAATGCCACGCCGAGGCCATAGGAATGGGCCGGAAGAATGAAATAGCGCCCGTCTTCATCTTCATGAAGGGGGGTGGGTTCGAGATTGGCTGGATTGAACCGCTTGGGGTTCATCACCGTGCCCGGAACATGCCGGAAGATCAGAAATTCCTTTGAAGACAGGCGCAGGTCGTAGCCGTAGGACGAGCAACCGAAGCTCAGGACCGGTCGCAGCTTTTGCTCTGGATCCAAATGACGAACAAGACCACTCTGGAATGGCTCGATCATTCCCTGCCCGGCCTGTTCAGTGATCCAGCGATCGCTCTTGAGCATCAAAAACCTCTACGCAACTCCGTGACTTGATCTGCCATCTCCACCACACCGGTAGGGATCGCAGGTCCTGTGATGATCACATCCATCGAAGCGGGCCGCTGTTCGAGAGCTGCAATCACGTCAGCTTCATCTAGGTATCCGAAGGCCACCGCCAGGCCGATTTCATCCAGCACCAGCTGGTCGAGATCGCCCTGGATCAGATGTTGACGGCAGATAGACCAAACCTCAGCCACCGCCTCTGCCCCAACGGGATGCCCCGGCGAGGAGAGGCAGAAGGGAACCTCCGGACGAAGCCAAACCAGCCCACCGCAAAGCTGAACCTGGCCGGCTGGTCCCTGCTGCACGCCTCCTTTGAGGAACTGACTGATCAGAACACGACTGCCCAAGCCAGCAGCACGCATGGCCTGGCTGAGCACACTGGCAAAACTGCCTCGGTAGGGCGCCGTGTGCACCTGCAGCTGTCCTTCGGGAGCCACCAGATACAGGGGTGGTGGATCGGCGTCGGGAGGCAAGGGTCTGAGGCGCGCCCGCTCCAAAGCCTCTTGATCCCGATCCAGGGAATTCTGGAAAGCTTGAGGGTCGGCGAAGCTTGTGGTCATCACGGAAGCATCTATCCGGGAGACCCCGGCAAGACCTTGAATGTAGCGGTGAGATCACATTTCACAAGGGGATCGACACCACCCATGGTGTTCGGACAGGGCGAGAACCACCAGCCTGAGAGGCTTGATGAATTGCACACCACCGATGAGTCAATCCCCTGAACACCGCACTGATGGCCGTCGCCCACAGCAGTTGCGACCGTTCTCGGTGACCTGGAACCCCATGGGGTTTGCCTTGAGCTCCCTGGTGGTTCACACCGGCCGAACCGCTGTTCTCTGCAGCGTCTGCCTCGAGGAAAAGGTTCCCCGCTGGCGCAAGGGAGAGGGGTTGGGATGGCTAAGCGCCGAATACCGGCTACTGCCCGGATCAACGCCACAGCGGCAATCTCGGGAGCTGATGAAACTCTCGGGTCGCACCCAGGAGATTCAGCGGTTGATTGGCCGAAGCTTGCGCGCCGTGATCGATATGGAGCGCCTTGGTGAGCGCAGCTTGCTGATCGACTGCGATGTGATCCAAGCAGACGCAGGCACCCGGACAGCCTCCATCACCGGGGCTTGGCTCGCCCTTGACCAGGCCTGCCGATCATTGGTAGATCAAGGAGTACTGAATGATTCGCCCTTAGTCGACCAGGTGGCGGCCGTGTCCGTTGGCTTGGTGAATGGCCAGGCCTTGCTGGATCTGGACTACAGCGAAGACAGCCGTGCTGAGGTAGATCTAAACGTTGTGCAAGCTGGCGATGGCCGCTTGTTAGAAATCCAGGGCACTGCGGAGGGAGCGCCCTTCAGCCGCAGCCAACTCAATGAGCTGCTGGATTTGGCGGAGCCGGGATTGACATCCCTGATGCAGGAGCAACGCCAAGCCTTCAACAAGCACAGCAGCGTTACGTAATAACCGCTACATGGCGGCCACCGCTGGCTCCGTAACTTCGCTTAATCAGGGGGTTGTCATGACAAGTAGCCGAGGCTTCAGCCGATACGCCCCACAGATGGTGGCTCCATCTCAGAGTGCAGAACCGGCCAACCGCTCACTTCTAGAGATCATTCGTGATCTTGATGGCGCCAGCAGCGAACTGGTGGACCGCAACAAGACCATCTTTTTCCCTGGAGATCCAGCAGAACGGGTGTATTTGATCCGCCGGGGAGCCGTTCGTCTCTCCCGCGTCTACGAGTCGGGGGAAGAAATCACGGTGGCCTTGCTGCGCGAGAACAGCCTTTTCGGGGTGCTTTCGCTGCTGACCGGTCAGCGGTCAGATCGCTTTTACCATGCTGTGGCCTTCACCAGGGTCGAGATGGTGACGGCGCCGGCGACCTCAGTGAAGGCAGCCATCGAAGCAGACACCAGCGTTGGCCTGCGCTTGCTGCAGGGTCTCTCCAGTCGGATTCTTCAGACCGAAACGATGATCGAAACCCTGACCCACAGGGACATGTCATCCAGACTGGTGAGCTTCCTGCTTGTGCTGTGCAGGGATTTCGGCGTGGCGGATGAGCTGGGCATCACCATCGACCTGCGCCTTTCCCATCAAGCTATTGCCGAAGCAATTGGCTCAACCCGCGTCACAATCACGCGTCTGCTGGGAGACTTGCGTCAATCCGGTCTGGTTCAGATTGACCGCAAAAAAATCACCGTTCTGGATCCGATTGCTTTGGCCAAACGCTTCAGTTAGGCCGCCCAACGCCCAACTGGTGCTGCCATGAGCGGCTGGGCACTAATACTGGTTCTGCTGGTGCTCGGGGGCGTGCTGTCGACCCTGGGAGACAGGTTGGGCAGCCGAGTTGGCAAAGCGCGCCTGAGTTTGTTCAAGATGCGCCCGCGGCGGACCGCCGTTCTGATCACAGTGCTGACCGGCAGCCTGATCAGTGCACTATCACTTGGCCTGCTGCTACTTGTGAGCCGAAAGTTGCGGGTGGGCCTGTTTGAACTGGATGCCCTGCAGGAGAAACTTCAGGACAGCCGGCGGCAGCTCGAGGCAGCCGAACTGGAACGGGACAAGACCCAAACGGAAACCAAGCGGATCGCTACTGAGCTCAAGCAATCGCAGCAACGGGCCAACACCCTGCGCCTGGAACTGGCTCCTTTGCAAAAAGAACGGGCCGAACTCGAGGCCGAACGCGAACGTCTAAGCCAGGACATCGCCTCCCGCGATGCGGACATCCAGCGCACGGAAGCCGAACTCAACAGCGTTCGCAGCCGTATCCGTGCCGGTGAACAGGAACTCAAGGAACTGGAACGCAATCTGGTTGCCCTAAGGCGTGGATCTGTAGTGATCAGCAGCGGACAGACCTTGGCGAGAGCAACTGTTCGACTCGATGCTCCGGACCAGGCAAAACAGGCTGTCGACAGGCTGCTGCAGAAAGCCAATCTCAACGCCTACGGGAAAGTGCGACCCGGCGAAGCACCCGAACGCCAGTTGATCCGCGTTCCCCGCAGCGACGTGGAACGGCTGCAAAACATCATCCGCAAACCGGACACTTGGGTGATCTCGCTGCGCTCTGCCACCAACGTGCTGCGTGGTGAAACGGCGGTGTACGCCTTCCCCGAGGTGCGTGCCAACCGCCCGGTGGCACAAATCGGAGACGTGCTCGCCACCACCACACTGCAACCAGATGAACGCACGCCGGAGGGCATTCGCACGCGGCTGAACCTTCTATTGGCCTCGGCCTATGCCGAGGTGCAACGGCGGGGATCCCTGACCGAGGGGCTTCAGTTCGATGGATCAGCACTCTCCCAACTAGCCCAGACACTTATAGAAGGCACCAGCCAAAGCGTGGTCTTGAGAGCAGTAGCCGCAGGGGTCAGTGACAGCGCCGACCCTGTGGTCGTCTCGGTTGAAGTATCCCCATGAAAAGGGTGGCCGTTCTCGATCCAGGCCGCTGCAAATGTGGCCTTGTGCTGGCCGATCTTCAACTAGGTCTCGTGCGCGAGGGGCATGTGCTGGCCCCGGACGCCGTGGAACCCTGGCTGGAGCAATGGAATCAAGACCAACCTCTCGACCGCATCCTGCTCGGCGATGGCACGGGCAGCCGAGCCTGGATCCAGCGGCTGAAACGACTGGGCAATCTCACCGTGATCCCCGAGCAGGGAACAACCCTGCGTGCACGACAGCGTTATTGGACGCTGTGGCCGGCACAAGGTTGGCGACGGATGCTTCCGGCCGGGCTGCGCATTCCACCGGTGGATCTAGATGCTGTTGCCGCCTTGGTCATGCTGGAGGAGCACCTGCAGTGCCACCTGAGATGGCCAGAGCCTGCCCCCACTTTCTCGCTCAGAACCTGGCCCTGACAGTGAAGGTGTAGTCGCCCCCTGGTTCCAACCTGTAATCGGAACGCACCAAAAAGCGCCGCAGGGCATCCTCGATCAGGGCACGTCCTAAGGACGGCTCCACCAGCAGTTCTCCACGGTCGAAGGCCCAGGAAAACTGCCACTCGAAGCCCCCGGCCGAGACTTCACCCTCCACGCACTTCGCCTGAAAACACTGGCGAAGCACCCGTAAATGGGCCGTGGTCGCCGGGAGAGCCGGCATCAGTCTCCAGACTCCGGGTCATAGCGAAACCCGTTGATCCAGGTCCCAGCACGCTCAAAACTCTGGCGCTGAAGATGTTGAATCCCGTCCAGAACAGCATCAAGAACAGCGCCAACACAAGGTTGCTCCACCTTGCTGAACGGACCAAGAACATGGGACACAGTTCGGGCTCGACGCTCAGCAGTGTTCTCAGCCGGCGCACCAATGCCAATCCGCAGCCTTGGGAACGCCTGGGTCCCGAGATGCTTGATGGTGCTGCGCAATCCGTTGTGCCCACCAGCGCTGCCCTGCGCCCGCAGCCGCAAACGACCAAGCGGAAGATCCATGTCGTCTACCAGCACCAGCAATTGGTGGGGCTCCAGGCCGAACCAATCGAGGGCAGCACGAATCGCGCGTCCGCTGTCGTTCATGTAGGTCTGGGGCATCAGCAGGCGCAGGCGCTGTTCCCCCACCCCTGCGTCCGCTGCAAGACCGTGCAACTTGGCTTGGAGTCGAAAACTGGACCCAGAGCGCTCTCCCAAAAGCTCCAAGGCCATGAAGCCGATGTTGTGGCGGGTGCCGGCATATTTCACACCCGGGTTTCCCAGTCCCACCACCAGCTTGAGATCAGTGGTCATACCGCTGAAGCGACTCAGTCGCTGGGGGGAAGGTCTTCGGCCTGCTTGGCAGCGTCGCCAGACACCTCAGGTTCAGCCATGGCTTTGTTGATCTCGCGCTCAAATTCCTTGGACGCGGACTGGAAGCCTTTCAAAGTCTTTCCCAGTGTACGACCCAGTTCTGGCAAGCGTTTCGGCCCGAAGACCAACAGGGCTACTGCGCCGATAACCGCCATTTCGGGGAGACCGACGCCGAAGATGTTCATGGGTGCAGATCAGCCGAGACCGTTCCAGTTCACATTGATACCCTCGAGGATGAGGGACTTGTTGTAAAGCTGAAGAATAACCAGCAGGAATACCAAGAAAAGCACCATGAAGATGCCCATCACGGGAGTGGTGCCCCATCCGGGAACCACTTTGCCGTATTCGGAGTTCAGTGGGCGGAGAAGGTCTCCCAGACGGGTGCGTTGGGCCATGGCGACGCCGGGTCTCGGGTTGTTTGAAGTGTCGATACTGTAGGGGCCGACTCCGGTTTGGGGTTGATCCTGTCGAGAGATGTGATGGAAACGTCGTCCCCAGCCCTGTCCGTAGCTATCGGAGTGCTTGCAGTTTTGTTCGGACTCACCGGATTTGGCGTGTATCAAGCCTTTGGTCCGCCCTCAAAAGCTCTTGACGATCCGTTTGACGATCACGAGGACTGAACCAGCACCATTGCTACGAGATCTCCGGGAGCGATCACGACCGCTTCTGTTGCGTTTGAGTCGGTTGGCCTGCGAACACGCCAACCCTCACCGGGAGTCCATCGGCAGCGCGCAGAACCTGCGTTGAGCAGCTTCAGCAGGCAGCCGCCGTCATGGCGCTGTAATGCCACCGGAGTGAGCTGATGCGGTAGAGATGGGAGCCACTGACGCAGCTCAGCGGGCAAAGCCATGCACAAGCCGGGCTCACGGAACGCAATGGCTGCCTGAGGCACACCGGCATCGCTCCAGCAGCTGGAGAACGGCATGAGGGCCAAACGCTGGCGATGCCACCCCTGATCAGCGCTGGGATCAGGCCAGGTCGGACCCCGCAGCAGAGAAATACCGAGTCGGTCTGAAGACCAATCAACCCCCTGGGAGCCGTCCAGCAAAACAGCTATTCCGCCTCCGGGAGCTGCCGACTGCGAGGCGAACCAGGAGATCACAGGAACTTCCCAGCGGGCTTGTTCCCGTGCCGTCATCGGCTCAGCGGGCCGTTCGATCACCCCTCCACTGGTGTCAGCACCGATGCGGACGGCGGGGGTCGCCAGCGGCAAGTCCAGACGAAGCAACTCATGGGTCTGACGCCAGTCGATGCTGCAAATCAGCTCCAGCCATGGCGTGTCGGCCTTCAGCCGCAGGTCCAGCCGCATTCGGCTGGCACCGAGCTGGCGCCGCAACACCAGATGGGCCACCAGGGGGCCCTGATCGAGCCATTCCAAGGAATCCGCGGACACCACGCCCAAGGGCTGGGATCGGTAATCAGACGCCAGATCCCAGGCATCCCAAAACTCGCCACAGTCCCGATACCGCTCCAGCTGCAGGGGCGACGACAGTTGCTCTCGCCCATCCCGGTCCCGCAGAGCCAGCAGTCCTGACGCGGAGACGTCAAGGTCGATCAGACCATTGCCCACGCGCCAAGCTCCTGAGCCCAGCGACGTGATGACCACAGAATGACGGGGTTCAACAGCGCAGGACGCCAACCCTGGTTCTCGCCGGAGCGGGACAGAACAAATCCCGTGCTGACGCGGCAACTGCACCCAGGTGCCACCACCGGCAGCAGCTTGCTGGGGCAGTAAAACGGCATCGACTGACCACGATCCCGCTGGAAGGCGAACCAGAGGCGACCAGGAGGACAAGGGCTGTAGCCCCCACCAACTCCATTCCGCCGCTGTGCCCTTCGGACGCGGCAGCCTTGCCAGCCGCCGGTCACGTTCCTGGCGAGCCTGGCG
The DNA here is from genome assembly GCA_003209165.1 of Synechococcus sp. AG-670-B23. Taxonomy (GTDB): domain Bacteria; phylum Cyanobacteriota; class Cyanobacteriia; order PCC-6307; family Cyanobiaceae; genus Parasynechococcus. The sequence goes on from QCSL01000017.1 coordinate 38,141, forward strand.
CCGGGACGAGCGCCAAACCGGTTCCGCCTGTTCAAACACCTCCGGGATCGAGGTTCCCGGAAGGATGTCGTGAAACTGTTGAAACAACAGCGGGCGCCAATCGCTGCTGCCGCTGTCCAGGCCCGTGATGGCCAAAAGGGCCGAAGCAGCATCAGCCTCCCGCAGAAGCCGTTCCAGCGTTCGATTGTGACGTTTCTGATCAGGACGGCTGGTGGCGCAACCGCGGTGCAACTCCAGGAAGAGCTCATCACGCCACACCGGCCAGGCCTGATCGTCCTGCTCTAGCTCGGACAAAAACGCGCGCACCGTGCCGGCTCGGGTGGGTAGGGCGGCCGCTTGCCCCTCCCAGAGCTCGATCTGTTCCAGCAACTCCTCGGTGGGACCACCACCGTGATCACCAACACCCGGAATCCAGAGCGCCGCCTCCAGCCCCGTGGCCTGATGCCATGCCCGCTGCTCCCCAAGCATCTCTACAGGATCGGCGCGACGCCCGATCGGTGGCAGCATCAGGCTGCGCAGTTCAGACCCTCCCCGTCCGCGCCAGCGGAACAAACGATGGGGGAAAGGGTTCTCCGCATTCCAGGCCAGCTTGTGAGTGCAGAACCAGCGCACACCGGTGGCT